>CANQCJ010000140.1 GCA_947589205.1 uncultured Ruminococcus sp.
CACAGTACCCAATTTCTATTATACCACATTTTGATGAAAGGAGAGTATGATTTAGGGGTAACTATATCATACAAGAAATTATTATGGATAAGGATCGTTATCAGTTAAACAAGGAGCTTGCGCAGATGTTAAAGGGCGGAGTTATCATGGACGTTACAACGCCCGAGCAGGCAAGGATCGCCGAAGCGGCGGGAGCGTGCGCGGTCATGGCGCTTGAAAGGATACCTGCCGATATAAGAGCGGCGGGAGGGGTAGCAAGAATGAGCGACCCTAAAATGATAAAAGAAATACAGAATGCCGTGAGCATTCCGGTAATGGCAAAATGCCGTATCGGTCACATAATGGAGGCGCGCATTCTTGAAGCTATCGAGATAGATTATATTGATGAAAGCGAAGTGCTTTCTCCGGCAGACGATGTTTACCATGTGGATAAAACGCAGTTTTCCGTGCCGTTTGTCTGCGGCGCAAAGGATCTCGGCGAAGCGTTAAGGCGTATTTCCGAGGGCGCGGCGATGATAAGGACAAAGGGCGAACCTGGTACGGGAGACGTTGTGCAGGCGGTAACGCACATGAGGACGATGAACAAGCAGATCTCACATATCGCTTCACTGCGTGCCGACGAGCTTTATGAGGAAGCAAAGCAGCTCGGCGTTTCCTATGAGCTTGTAAAATACGTTCACGATGAGCATAAGCTGCCGGTAGTGAATTTTGCGGCGGGCGGTATCGCAACGCCTGCGGACGCCGCGCTTATGATGAGCTTGGGCGCGGAAGGCGTTTTTGTCGGTTCGGGAATTTTTCGTTCGGGCGATCCCGCAAAAAGAGCGGCGGCTATCGTAAGAGCGACCGCCGACTGGCAGAATTATTCTCTGCTTGCCGAAGTCTCCGAGGATCTCGGCGAAGCGATGGTCGGCATAAACGCCGACGAGATAGCCCTGCTGATGGCTGAAAGGGGCAAATAATGCGCGTCGGAATACTTGCTCTCCACGGCGCGTTTGCGGAGCATTTTGATATTGTAAAAAAACTCGGCGCAGAGCCGTTTCTTATAAGAAACAAGGAGGATATCGCTTCAGGCGCGGACGCACTTATCCTCCCCGGCGGGGAAAGCACCGTACAGCGCAGACTGCTTCACCAAACGGGACTTTTCGAGCCGCTTTATCAAATGATAGCCGACGGCGTGCCGACCCTTGCGACCTGCGCGGGAATGATAATCTTAGCCGAAAAAATAAGCGGCAGCGAGCAGGAATGCTTCGGACTTTTGCCGGCGGAGGTTTGCAGGAACGCCTACGGCAGACAGCTTGGCAGCTTTTCGGCTGTCGGGGATATAGGCAAAACAAAAAACTATCCCATGCGCTTTATACGCGCGCCGTATGTCGTCAGAACGCTTTCAAGCGACGTTGAGATACTTAACACCACAAACGGCAGGATAACCGCCGTGCGTTACAAAAACATGACCGCTCTTGCCTTTCACCCGGAGCTGACGGACGATCTGCGGCTTCACGGAGAATTTTTGGATATTGACGTTTAAGTTAAGACCGTTCCCTCATTTTAAGCGAAGGTGGGGAACGGTTTTTTCGTTTTTAAAAAAACGAAAAAACTAAAAAACTCTTGACAAACAAAAAAATAAGTGTTATAATAAGCACATAAGTTAGTCTATGCTAACCAAAAAGGAGGGCAATAGAATGAGTATAGTTATAGTCGGCGGGAATGAGCGTATGGAGAGAGAATATGTGGATATTTGCGGAAAATACGGCTGCAAGGCTAAGGTCTTTACTAAGGAGAGCGGCTCTTTTAAGAAGCAGATAGGTTCGCCCGACCTGCTTGTTGTGTTTACGAACACCGTTTCGCACAAAATGGTGATTAGCGCGTCTCAGGAAGCAAAAAAGCGGCGCGTGCCGATAGCGCATCTCAGGACGGGGAGCGTTTCCGCGCTCAGCGAGCTGCTTTTGGAAAAAACAAGCGGCGGATAAGCTTAGAGCCTATCCGCCGTTATTATTTTTTTAGCCGAGCGGGTGGACCTTTTCGTCCGCTATCTCGGCGATCCTCTTTGTGGCGTTTGATGTCCACGTCATAACGCCGTTCCAGCCGTTGTTGTAGGCGTTTTCATATTTTACCTCGGCAGTTTCGCCCGATTCGGAAACGTCATTTGCCGCGACCTCTCCGATAACGCAGGGCTTTGAATCGTCGAGCTTGAATTCTGCGGGAGTTACGCTGAACGGATAACCGAACCACGGCTGCTGCCAGTAGTAATAATGAGTAGACCAGAAATCGAGGTAGGAATTTTCATTTCCCGACAGGCTCTGCAAAAATTCGTCCGAACCCTTGTTGCCCTCGTAATCGGTGTCGGAATTGTACTTAACGATACCGAAGCCGACGGTCACGAGTATATCGGAATTTTCATGAATGCCCGCGGCGGCTCTTGCGAAGTAGTCGGAGATATTTTCCCAAGGTATCTGACCGTCCTCGGCGTTTTCATACACCCAGTCGGGTTCGTTCATAAGGTCAATGCTCCAGAGATAATCGCAGCTGTCGTATCTTTTTGCAAACGGGATAACATAGCCCTCGACAAAGCTGTCGATATTGTCGCTCGAGGTTATCATGCTGCGCCAGTTTTCATAGGCGTTGTTGGAATCCTTGAAATGGTCGAAGGAAAGCAGCGTCGCCATTATGTATATATGGTGCTTTTTGGCGAGGGTGAACAGCACGTCAAGATCCTGCCAGTGCTTATCGGTCACCTCGAGGAATTTTCCGTTTTCATCGAGCTTAACGCCTATCATGTCGTTGCAGTTTATCCAGATCCTTGAAGCGTTTACTCCGTTGTCCTCAAGCTCCTGAAAATGGCTGTCCCAGAAAACATAATTGAATGCGTCGCTGCCGAAATCGTTCCACTTGTCCCAAGGGGTATTAACGCCGTTTATCCAAAGCTCCTTGTCGGAAACCTCGAGCTTGTTCCCGTCCACCGTTACCCTTGCCGTGCCGTCGGTTTCAAAATCAATGTCTATCGGCGCGCTTGAAGCGGTTTCGTTTCCCTCATCAGACTGTTCGCTCTGTGCCGCTTCGGCTTTGCTTTCTGTATTTGAAGCTGCCGAAGAGGAGGAGCTTTCCTTATCGCCTCCGCAGGAGACCGCCGAAGCCGCCACTGCCGCACAAAGCAGCAGTGAAGCGATACGTCCTAAAGTCTTTTTCATAAAGATCATCTCTCCTTTAAAAAAATCACATAAGATCGACCGATTCTATTCCGAGTACGTCGAGGTGCTTTTCGAGCATAATTTTCAAAGCCGCGCAGAGAGCTATCCAGGCGTTTTTCTTGTCCTCGTCTTGTTCTGTAAGTATATGGTTATCGTGATAGAATTTAGAGAACGAGCTTGCGAGCTGATAAGCGTTTTCGCAGACGATATTGGGAGCTTTTTCGCTGTAGGCAAGACCGAAGGCTTCGCCGCTGAGAGCTATCTTGTGCAGCAGGTCGCGTTCCGTTTCAGTATAGACCGCCTTGCTGTCAAAGCCGTCGGGTTCGCCGGTCTTTTTGAGTATGGAATTTACCCTTGCGACGGTGTAAAGCAGGAAAGAGCCTGTTTTTCCGTCCGGAGCCATAAATTTATCCAGATCGAAAACATAGTCCTTGGTGCGGTGGTTTATAAGGTCGCCGAATTTTATCGTTGCAACGGTTATCCTCCGCGCGATGTCGGCTTTTTCGTCCTCGCCGCTGTACTTTGAACCGCTTACGCGCTCGAGCGCGGCGTCGTATACCGTGCGGTAAAATTCCTCCAGCTTCATAACTCCGCCGTCTCTCGTCTTGTAAGGCTTGCCGTCGCTGCCGTTTACCGTGCCGAAGCCGAGGTACTCAAGCTTAACGTCCTCAGGCACTATGCCGGCTTTTTTGGCGCACCTGAACACCTGCGTAAAGTGCAGGCTTTGTCGGCTGTCGGCTACATACCAGATCTCGTTCGGCGCAAATTCCTTCATGCGCTGGATAAGCGTGGCGAGGTCGGTAGTCGCGTAGATATTCGAGCCGTCGGACTTTTTGACCATAACGGGCGGAATGGTTATCCTGTCGTCCTCTAAAGCCACGTCCACGACAAGCGCGCCGTCGCTCTCATAGAGCAGACCCTGTTCGTTAAGTATATCCACCAGCTCGCCGATAAAGCTTCCCGAATCGCTCTCGCCGTACCAGTAGTCAAAGGAAATATTCAGACGGTCGTAGTTTTTCTTTATGTCCTCCACGGAAGCTCTGAGTATCTCTCTCCAGATAGGCATATAGCGTTCGTCGCCGTTCTGCATAGCCTTAGTGATCTCGCGGGCTTTTTCGTAAAACGCTTCGTCATTGTTTTTTCTTGCGGAGGCGAACGGATATATCTCATCGAGCAGCTTGGCGGTTATTTCAACGCTGTCAAGCTTATTGTCGGTGCGCTCACTCATTTCGGCGATAAAAAGACCGATAGGCATACCCCAGTCGCCTAAATGAACGTCGCTTATCGCGGTCCTGCCGGTAGCGCGGGTCAATCTTTTTAACGCTTCGCCGATAACTGCCGGGCGAAGATGACCGATATGCAGCGGTTTAGCCACATTAGGGCCGCCGTAATCGAGAAGTATGGTCTCCGGCTTTTCGGTCTGCTCAATGCCCAAATTCTCATCATCGAGCATATCCTTTACATAGCTTAAAAGAAGCTCGTCGGTTATGTCTATATTTATAAAGCCCGCGCCGACGCATTCTATCTTTTTCAGCTCATCGTCGTTTTCAAGAGCCTTAACTACGTCTGCCGCAATAGCGCGCGGAGCTTTGTGATACAGCTTTGCTCCGGCGAAAGCGCCGTTGCATTGAAAGCGGCAAAGATCGGGTCTGTCCGAAAGCCCCACCGTTCCCAGCTCGGGCGAATAGCCGCAGGCTTCAAACGCGGCGCCAAGCTTATCGCTTAGTAATTTTGTCAAAGTTTTCATAAGTAAAAATGTCCTCCGATCTCCGACAGCTTTGTCAGGGAATAAATTTTTTTGCTTTGTTTACTATACAGCGGTCGTTTTCATAGGCAAGCATATCGGCGGCAAGATTTATCTCCACCCATCTCACGTCGGAGATCTCGTTTTCCTGAGGAACGAGAGAAACGTTTTTTGCCTTTGCGATAAAATAAACGACTATCTTCTGCGTATCCTTTTTAGGGCTGTAGGTAACAAGCTCGCGAAAGGTGGGGTCGACTAAAACGTCTACTCCGGTCTCCTCCTTTATTTCGCGTACAGCGGTCTGCGTTTCGGTCTCTCCGTTTTCCATGTGTCCTTTTGGGAACGACCAATGACCGCTGTTTATATGCTTTATAAGAAGTATCTCGGTATTTCCGTGATATTTACGATAAACGATCCCACCGCAGGATTTCTCATGCAGCATAAATATGTCCTTTCCGTTTGTGCATAAACGCTTGAATTACCTTTATGTTTTAGGCTCGGTATGCTTTAAAGGCAAATTCGGAGCCTGTAAAAAATTTTCGGGTATAAATTTTATTATAGCATATTTTTCTTTATTTGTCTATAGCTTTTGATAAAAAACAACGAAATCAGATGTTAGAGGTAAGACGAGGCGCGCCTGCGGCGCATATTTAAAAGATCCGTCCGCTCTGCGGGCTCTTACCTCTAAATTCTAAAAAAACCGCCGCTTATTATTTCAAGCGGCGCAGATTCCCGATATCAGTTCTTTTTAGACAAATAAGAGCTCCATGCGTAGCCGAGCTGACCGTTGTAATCGAGATAATACCAGCCGTAGTTGCTGTTTCCGTAAACGTTCACGGTCTCTCCTGCGGGAAGCGTTGCGAGATTTTCGCTCGATGAATTAGGCTCGGGGTGAAGATATACCGCGCTTGAAACTACATATTCTCCGGCAACGGAGGTATCGAGTCCGTCCGGAAGTGCGGGAGTATCAGGCTCTTCGGCTTTGGTCGTGGTCTTTTTCTTTTTCTTTGTTGTT
>CANQCJ010000141.1 GCA_947589205.1 uncultured Ruminococcus sp.
CCTGTTGATATATTTTGTCCGATAGTATTGAAATATCATAATGATATACACTATAAGTCTAATTATACTACATAATTTCGCAAATTTCAAGCGATTTTTCAATTTTTTTAGATGAAATTTCTGACTTGGAAAAATTACGGCGTTTCTCACAAATACAGACCCTTGTTTTTAGCGTTTTTGACTATTTGAAAAATCAAATATCCTCTCCCGCTTGTACACTTTTATAGTATATGCGGCTAAACCGACAGTTAATGCTATTCTAAATACGGTTTATTGACACATTATAAAAATTAGTATATAATAAAAAAAGTACAAGCCGCACCAAACCGTTTTCGCTGAAGCGGCACATTATAAATAAAAAATGACGGAGGAAAAATATGAGAAAATTTGTTGTAAAATATTTATTCAGAATGCTGATAGAAGCCGGCATACCCGCGGCTGTCGTCACCGTTCTGGTACAGATGAGCTTTGACGGTATCGCGATAGAGCATGACAAAAATATGCTTTTGCAAATTATCATTATCCCGCTCGCCGCCGCAGCCTTTGTGTCATTTTTTACCATGTTCATGGCAAAGCACAACACCAACGTCCTGAGACGCTATGAATACTCCCTGGGAGAGGGCAGAGAAAGAGCGTTCTACGCGGTCTTTGCGGTCGTATTGATACTGCTGACCGCCGCAGACATATTGTTTTTGCTGTCAAAAAGCCGGCCGTTCTTTGACAAGGCTCTTGCCTATGCGATAAAGGACGCGCAGATACGCAACGAAACTGCCGAGATAGAAAAGCAGATGATAACCGACCTTAACGACAAGTATTCGCTGTACATCTCCGCCGAACGCTTTGCCGCTTTGGTCTCGCTCCTGCTTAGCGCGGCTGTTTACATACGCTCGGCGGGCAAATTGGTGCTCGAATACCGCGACCCGCCCGACTACTGGAGCGGTAAAAAAAGATCTAAAAAAAGAAAAAGATAACTCAACTCACGGTTGGATCTTAAGCCTTTCTCAACTTACGGTTGTTTTTGTAAATAACAAATCCATTGTATCCAACCGCAAATTGTGATATAATTAAAAACGAAAGAGGTGAAAGGCTTATGAGCTTTGTTTCGATCGGTACGGCGGTAAAGGATCTAAGAAAAGAAAAGGGCATGACGCAGGAGCAGCTTGCGGATATGGTGGGGGTATCTCCGCAGGCGGTCAGCAAGTGGGAAAGCGGCGGCTATCCCGACCCCGCGCTTCTGCCGGATATCGCCGACGCACTCGGGGTCACCATCGACCGACTTTACGGACGTGAACAGCCCTTTGAAAGGGATATGATGAACGAGCTGGCGGCGTATCTTTGCGATATCGAACAGGAGGAACGCTTGGACGCGGCTTTTGAGATATGCAGGGTCATCTGCGCTTCCTTTTGCGGAGCAAATGTTTACAACAAATACCTGTTCCCGGAGGGCATAGCCAATTATCAGCACTCGCAGGTCACCACCGACCAGGGCTACGCGCAGGCTTCTCTTAAAAAGGACGGACGCTTTTTCGTTTTAGCTCCCGAGCCGGAAAACGGCTATAACAGCTATCTTAAATACGATGAAAAATATGTGAAGCTGTTTGAATTTCTCGCCATGCCGAACGCGCTCAAGGCCATGTACTTTCTGCAAATGCAAAGCCGCTCGTTCTTTAATTCCGGCGCATTAAAGACAGAGCTGAATATAAGCGAAAAGGAAGCGGACGAGCTTATTGAAAAAATGCTGGAATTAAATTTCATCTGGCGTTCCGACCTGCGCGGACTTTTCGGTAAAGAGGATATTTACGGCTACAGATTAAGCTGTAATTTCGTCACGTTTATGTATGCCGCATCGCTGATGTTAAATATCCCGAACAATTTCGTTTACAACATGGAAAGCAGGAGCAAGCCGTTATTTATTGACGAAAAAAGCATCAAGAAAGAAGAAGAAAACGACACGGATAAAAAGGGGTAAATAATGCTGCACAAAAAGAAAAAGGCTGAAAAAGGAGACGTTATAAGGACAGAATACGGTATGGCTTCAAATACTCTCTGGCTGTTTCGCAGGATAAAAAAATATTGTCCGTCGCTTATCCCGCTGATGCTCATAGGCATGATAACAGGCTCGGTGCTGGAGTATTTCTGGAGCTTTATCTCAAAATTCGTTATAGATATTATCCAATACGACAAGGGCTTGGGCGCGCTGATAAAGCTGCTTGCGGCAGTCGCGGCGGCGGAAGCGGTGATAGAGCTGTCGGACACAGCGGCGGACTGCTATATCTGGTTCAAAATGATCTACACCCGCTGTAAGATGATAGAAGAAAGAGTGTCCAAAGCACTTTCGATAGAATACGAAAAGCTCGAGGACCCGAAGATCCTCGACTGCATGAGAAGAGCCGCCGAGGCGACTAACAACAACACCGATGGCATAGAGGGCATGATGCGCTCATTGTATTACGACATAATGACCCGAGGCGCGGTGCTCGCCGTCACGCTGACCACACTGAGCTTTCTCGACATAAGGCTTGTCGCGGTCATAGCAGTACTCGCCGTTTTTGAATACGCTTCCTTTGTACTTACCGTCAAAAAGGACAGAAAAAACGTCTGGGACAAAATGGCTCCCGTCTGGCGAAAAATAGACTACATGGAAAAAACCACGCAGGATTTTTCCTTTGCTAAGGATATCCGCATTTTCGGCATGAAAAGCTGGCTGAGCCGAAAGCAGCGGGATATAAACGAAGCAAAATATAAATTTATGAAGCTGAGCAAGGAATACTGGCTGTATAACTGCGCCTTTGCAAACCTGCTTTGGCTTATAAGAAACGCGCTGACCTACGGCTATCTTATATACTGCGTGCTTTACAAGGGTCTGTCCATCGGCGATTTTACTCTCTATTTCGGCATGGCAGCCGCCTTTTCAAACTCGCTCAGCGAGCTGCTCAAGGGTATCGGCAGATACAAGGAATGCTCGATGAAGGCGGACGATTTCCGCACATTTATAGAGCTTCCCGTACAAAAGGGCGGCAGCGCTCCCCTGCCGACTGCCGAGGAGGGCTATACCTTTACGTTTGAAAACGTTTCGTTCAAATATGCCGGCAGCGAACGCTTCGCGCTTAAAGACCTGAGCCTTACCCTTGAATGGGGCAAACGGCTTGCCGTTGTGGGGCTTAACGGCGCGGGCAAGACTACCTTTATAAAGCTTCTGCTTCGTCTTTACGACCCCACGGAGGGCAGGATACTGCTCAACGGTACGGACATCAGAGAATTTGACAGAGGCGAATATTACAGGCTTTTTTCGCCGGTCTTTCAGAACGTTGAGATATTCGCCTTCCCGATGAGCGAAAATGTTTCGATGGCTTGCCCGGAGAATACCGACTGTCAAAAAGCCGAAAGCTGTCTGCGTTCTGCGGGAATGGGAGAAAAAATTGACGAGCTTAGTAATGGCGTTCAGACACAGCTTCTTAAAGTAATTTACGATGACGGCGTAGACCTTTCGGGCGGTCAGCGTCAAAAACTCGCGCTTGCACGCGCACTTTATAAGGACGCGCCGATAGTAGTCCTCGATGAACCGACCGCAGCACTGGACGCGCTTGCCGAATACAAAATGTACAGCGATTTCGATTCAATAACAGAAGGCAAAAGCGCGGTGTACATCTCCCACAGGCTCTCCTCAACACGCTTTTGTGATGCGGTAGCTATGTTTGAAAACGGCGGACTTATCGAATACGGCAGACATGAGGAGCTTATCGAAGCGGGCGGAAAATACGCCGAGCTTTTCGCCGTTCAGGCGCAGTATTACAAAGATACAAAGGAGGAGGGAGAAAGTGCATGAGCGAAAAAACAGGTACATTTTCTATCGTAAAAAAGACCGTAAGGTTTATGCTCAAGGAGGCGTGGAGCTGTAAACGCTCTTACTTTCTCTTGCAGCTTTTCGACATAATTTTCCAAGTCGCCGCACCGTTTGTAGAAATAATCTTCACTCCCCTGCTGATAGACGAGCTTCTCGGCGGACGCAGGATAAAGCTGCTGATAATTTACACGGCGTTAGTCTGCATTGGCGGGATAGCCTGTACGTTCGGCACTAATTTTGTAAGGATAAGCGAGGAAAGGATAGCGGTGCTTTTTGAAAACCGCATATCCGAGCAGATGAGCAGGCGGGTAATGGAATTGGATTTCCAGCTCACCGAGGACAAAGACGCGCTTGACCAAATTGAAAAAGCCCGCACCGGAATGAGCTGGTATTCCGACGGCATTCACGGTATCATCGGCTCTCTCAGCAAGCTTGTAAGCTCACTGCTGAAAATAGTCGGCTCAGTCGGCGTAATAGCCTACCGCGCACCGGTGCTCATACCCGTTACCGTTGTGCTTATGGTAATAACGATACTGCTGCAAAGAAAGCTAAGCCAAATAAGTATAGAAAGCTTCAAATCTCTTTCAAAATTAAACCGCATTTTCGATTATCTGTTTTACGAAATAACGGACGTAAAAAACGGCAAGGATATACGGCTTTACAGCGCAGAGGATATGATGCTTAAAAAAGCCGCCGAATACAATAACGGCAGCTTAGAGCAATCGCGTTGGGAGGCAAAGAAGGGACTGCCTGCAAATCTTACGTTGAGCGCCTGCGACTGCGTCCGAGATGCGGCTAACTACTTTACAGCGGGCTATCTTGCCGTTATGGGAAAAATAACCATCGGCGTTTTTTCTCAGATCATCTCAGCCGCAAACGCACTGCATTTGGCGATGCGCCGCACGGCGGGAGCTGCGCAGGAGCTTATAGAACGCTGCAATTACGCCTATGAATACTTAAAATTCTCAGACTACCCGCCCGCGCTCAAAAAAGGCAGCAAAAGCGTTGAAAACACTTCTCACACGATAGAATTTAAAAACGTCTCGTTCACCTATCCGAACACAACGGTCGAAGCGTTGAAAAATATTTCCATAACCCTCCGCCCCGGCGAACGGCTCTCGGTCGTCGGTCTCAACGGCGCGGGCAAAACCACCCTTATAAAGCTTCTCTGCCGCCTTTACGATGTCACAGACGGCGAGATACTGCTTGACGGCGTGAACATCGCAGAATACGACATTGAAGAATATATGAAGCTGTTTTCCGTTGTCTTTCAGGATTTCAAGCTGTTCGCTTTCAGCGTGGAGGAAAACATAACGCTCGGCGAAAAAGGCAAAGATGTACAAAAATATGTACAGTTATCCGGTCTTGACGGCGCGTTTGAAAACGGCGCCGATACGATGCTTTTCAAGCAGTTTCAGGAAAACGGCGTTGAGCCTTCGGGCGGTCAGCAGCAAAAGCTCGCCATCGCCCGCGCGCTTTTCAAGGATTCGCCGGTCGTGATACTCGACGAACCGACCGCCGCTCTCGACCCGCTCGCCGAATATGAGATATACAACAGCTTCGACAAGCTTGTCGGCTCTAAGACCGCCGTCTACATCTCCCACCGCCTTTCAAGCTGCAAATTCTGCGACCGCATAGCGGTATTTTCCGACGGCTGTATAAAAGAACTCGGCAGTCACGACGAGCTTATCGCCGTTAAGGACGGCATTTACGCACAGATGTTCAACGCTCAGGCTCAATACTATACATAAAGGCAGCGCCGCCCGTTATTCGGACGGCGTTTTTTTGCCGTATTCTTCAATTCCGTTCTTTAAACGTTCCAGCCCCTCCTTGAGCATAGAACGCGGACAGGCGATGTTGAGGCGCAAAAAACCGCTCCCCGCCTTGCCGTAGATAGAACCGTTCGAGAGAAAAACTCCCGCTTTTTCGCGCAAAAAGCTTTGCAAAGCTTCATCGTCTCCGCCGCAGACATTGCGGCAGTCGAGCCAGAGCAGATAGGTAGCCTCCGACGGAGTGAGCTTTATCCGTCCGATATTTTTTTCGATAAATTCCTTTACCAGCCGCTTGTTTTCAAAAAGATACT
>CANQCJ010000142.1 GCA_947589205.1 uncultured Ruminococcus sp.
ATCTCCCGTCCGATAATCAGCCCGATAACAGGCGAGGTAATGGCGGAGGCGGGAGAGCTTTGCCGCTTTGAAAAAGCCGAAGCGATAGAAAACGCCGGAGTAATGGAGGCGTATGTTACTACCGAGGTCAAGGAGTATTTCGTTTCCGAAACGACCGGGGAAACTCAGACGAGAATGGTAGAGCACGAGGTCAAGATCATCGGAAGCGGAATGGTCGACCTTAAAGAATATATCTCCGTCGACCCCAAGGAAATAGGCATCAACGAAAAGGTATATTTCCCGGTTTTAAGAGAGATCTTAGAGCAGAGCGAGAACGAAGAACAGGTAATAGAGACCGTCAAGCAGAGAAAGAGCGAGCTTGTTCCAAAGCATATAATCCTTGACGATATCATCGCCTCGGTGTCGTATTTTCTCAACCTCTGCGAGGGCGTCGGCACGGTGGACGACATAGACCACCTCGGCAACAGAAGGATACGCTCTGTCGGCGAGCTGCTGCAAAATCAGTTCAGGATAGGCTTTACAAGAATGGAGCGCGTTATACGCGAGAGAATGAACATTCAGCCGGAGGATATAGAGGAGATCACTCCCGCCGCGCTGATAAATATAAGACCGATAACCGCTTCGATAAAGGAATTTTTCGGTTCTTCGCCGCTGTCGCAGTTTATGGATCAGAACAACCCGCTCGCGGAGCTTACCCACAAGAGGAGACTTTCCGCGTTAGGTCCCGGAGGACTTTCGCGTGACCGCGCGGGATTCGAGGTAAGAGACGTTCACTATTCCCACTACGGCAGAATGTGCCCGATAGAGACCCCCGAAGGTCCTAACATCGGACTTATCTCCTATCTTGCGTCCTTTGCAAAGATAAACGAATACGGCTTTATAGAAGCTCCCTACAGAAAGGTCGACAAAACGACCGGGATAGTAACGGACGAGGTCATCTACATGACCGCGGACGTTGAGGATAACTATATGATAGCTCAGGCGAACGAACCGCTTACAGAGGATCATAAGTTCGCAAGAGCAAAGGTAAACGGCAGATACCGCGACCAGATACTCGAGATAGAGCGCGAGAACATCGACTTTATGGATATTTCGCCTAAAATGGTAGTATCGGTAGCGACCGCCTGCATACCCTTCCTTGAAAACGACGACGCCAACCGCGCGCTCATGGGTTCAAATATGCAGAGGCAGGCTGTTCCGCTGTTAAAGACCGAATCGCCGATAGTCGGCACGGGTATGGAATACAAGGCGTGCCTTGACTCGGGCGTTGCGGTGGTCTCCGAAAAAGCCGGCGTTGTCGAGAGCGTTGACGCCGACAAGATCGCGGTGCGCGAGGACGACGGCAATCTGAGGATCTACGAGCTTATCAAGTTCAAGCGTTCCAACGCGGGCACCTGCACAAATCAGCGGCCGATAGTTCAGAAGGGCGAGCGCATCGAAGCGCATCAGATAATCGGCGACGGCCCTGCGACCTCGAACGGCGAGCTTTCTCTCGGAAAGAACGCCCTTATCGGCTTCATGACCTGGGAGGGCTACAACGACGAGGACGCGGTACTGTTAAACGAAAATCTTGTAAGACAGGATAAGTACACCTCTATACACATAGAGGAATATGAGATAGAAGCAAGAGACACCAAGTTAGGACCGGAGGAGATAACGAGAGATATCCCGCAGGTCAAGGAGGAATATCTTGCAAACCTTGACGAAAACGGTATAATCAGGATAGGCGCGGACGTTCGTCCCGGAGATATCCTCGTCGGAAAGGTAACGCCCAAGGGCGAGACCGAGGTCTGCCCGGAGCAGAGACTGTTAAGAGCTATCTTCGGCGACAAGGAGCGCGATGTGCGCGACAATTCGCTTAAGGTCCCTCACGGCGAATCGGGTACGATAATCGACGTCAAGGTATTCACAAGAGACAACTGCGACGAGCTTTCTCCCGGAGTAAACAAGCTGGTGCGCTGCTATATCGCGCAGAAGAGAAAGATCTCGGTCGGAGACAAAATGGCGGGACGCCACGGAAACAAGGGCGTCGTTTCGAGGATACTTCCGCCGGAGGATATGCCGTTCCTGGAGGACGGCACGCCGCTCGATATCGTTCTTAATCCTCTCGGCGTTCCTTCGCGTATGAACATCGGTCAGGTGCTTGAAGTCCACCTCGGAATGGCGGCTAAGGCTCTCGGCTGGAAGATAATGACGCCGGTATTTGACGGCGCGCACGAGGAGGACATCAGAGCCTGCTTCCGCGCGGCGCAGGAAAATTATCTCGCCCACAAGGACGACGATTTTGAGCTTCATACGATGGACGAGGTCATAAATCCCAACGCGCTGAGCATGAGCGAGGACGGAAAGTTCACGCTTTATGACGGCAGAACGGGAGAAAAATTCGACAACAAGGTCACGGTAGGCTATATGTACTACCTTAAGCTCCACCACCTCGTCGACGATAAGATACACGCAAGATCGACAGGTCCGTATGCTCTCGTAACGCAGCAGCCGCTCGGCGGTAAAGCGCAGTTCGGCGGTCAGAGATTCGGAGAAATGGAGGTCTGGGCGCTCGAAGCATACGGCGCGGCGTACACGCTGCAGGAGATACTGACCGTCAAGTCGGACGACAAGGACGGACGCGACAGGACCTACCACGCTATCAGCGACGGACAGAATATCCCCAAGCCGGGCATACCCGAAGCGTTCAAGGTACTTGTAAAAGAATTGCAGTCTCTCGGACTGGATATAGAGATATTCGGCAAGGACGGAAGCAAGCTCGAGCTTAAACAGACCTACGGCGGCGACGATGATAACGAATACAAGGCGTTCGACGACACCGCGGATCTGAGCATGATACCCGACGACGATGAGCTTGAGGAATCCGGCTTCTCTATCGGAGAGATCGACGGAGACGATATGCTGGAGCTTTCAGATGAAGCCGACGAGGTAGATCTTTACGCGGACGCGGCAAAGACCGAGGAAGAGCCTGACGACTACGTTTCCGACTACGACAGCGGATATGACAGCACCGAAGATTTCTGATAAAGGCAGACAGCCCCTTAAAAAACTTTAAGGGAGCAATTTAAGGAAGAGGGTAAAAATATTGGAATCCAACGTTTTTGAATCTATAAAAATTTCGCTTGCTTCACCCGAAAAGATAAGAGAATGGTCTTACGGAGAGGTAACGCGCCCCGAAACGATAAATTACCGTACCCAGAAGCCCGAAAAGGACGGTCTGTACTGCGAAAGGATCTTCGGACCTACAAAGGATTGGACCTGTCACTGCGGAAAATACAAGCAGCAGAAGTATTTAAAGGGCAAGATCTGCGAACGCTGCGGAGTCGTTATAGCCAAAAAGGACGTAAGGCGCGAGAGAATGGGACACATAGAGCTTGCCGCGCCGGTGTCGCATATATGGTATTTCAAGGGAACGCCGTCAAGGATCGGTCAGATGATCGAGGTCAGCCAGAAAAGGCTTGAAGAGGTGCTCTACTTTACAAAATATATCGTTATAGATCCCGGAAACACCGAGCTTGCCAAGTGCCAGCTTTTAAGCGAGGTCGAGTACAATGAAATGCGCGAAAAGTACGATGAGGGCGATTTCAGAGCCGGCATGGGCGCGGAGGCTATTAAGGAGCTTCTTGCAGAGATAGACCTCGACAAGCTCTCGCAGGAGCTTAAGGACGAGCTTGAAGGACTTCCCGCGGGACAAAAGA
Source organism: uncultured Ruminococcus sp. (assembly GCA_947589205.1). Lineage (GTDB taxonomy): Bacteria > Bacillota > Clostridia > Oscillospirales > Ruminococcaceae > YE71. The sequence goes on from CANQCJ010000142.1 coordinate 3,702, forward strand.
AGATAAAGCTCCTTAAAAGACTGGAGGTCGTAGAAGCGTTCAGGACCTCCGGCAACCGCCCCGAATGGATGATACTCGACGTTATCCCCGTTATCCCGCCCGATCTGAGACCTATGGTAATGCTTGACGGCGGAAGATACGCAACGAGCGATCTTAACGATCTTTACAGACGAGTAATAAACCGCAATAACCGTCTTAAAAGAATGTTGGAGCTTGAAGCTCCCGACATCATAATAAGAAATGAAAAGAGAATGCTGCAGGAGGCGGTCGACGCGCTTATCGACAACGGCAGACACGGCAGAGCCGTAACGGGTCCGAACAACCGCGCGTTCAAGTCGCTGTCGGATATGCTGAAGGGCAAGCAGGGACGGTTCCGTCAGAACCTCCTCGGCAAGAGAGTCGACTACTCGGGACGTTCCGTTATCGTCGTAGGTCCGGAGCTGAAAATGTATCAGTGCGGACTGCCGAAGGAAATGGCTCTCGAGCTGTTCAAGCCGTTTGTAATAAAGAGACTTGTTGATATAAGCACAAATCCGCAGCTCAATATTAATGGTGCTAAAAACGCGATAGACCGCGTTGAGCCTATCGTATGGGACGCTCTGGAAAACGTTATTCAGGGTCACCCTGTGCTGCTCAACCGCGCGCCGACGCTCCACCGTCTCGGAATACAGGCGTTCGAGCCGATACTTGTCGAGGGCAGAGCGATAAAGCTTCACCCGCTCGTTTGTACCGCGTATAACGCCGACTTTGACGGAGACCAGATGGCGGTTCATCTGCCTATCTCTCCCGAAGCGCAGGCGGAAGCGAGATTCCTGATGCTCGCGGCGAACAACCTGCTAAAGCCGTCCGACGGCCGCCCCGTTGCCGTGCCTACTCAGGATATGATACTCGGCTCTTACTATCTTACGCTTCAAAAGGACGGCGAGCCGGGCGAGGGCAAGGTGTTCAGAGACGTAAACGAAGCTCTTATGGCTTACGACCAGGGACTTGTCTCGCTGCACGCGGCGATAAAGGTAAGAATAACCAAGCAGCTCGGCGAAAGACAGGTATCCAAGATAATAGACGCGACCGTCGGCAGACTTATCTTTAATGAAAATATCCCGCAGGACTTAGGCTATGTTGACAGAACAAGCTCCGATAAGCAGTTTGACCTCGAGGTCAGCTTCCTTGTCAAAAAGGGTCAGCTTTCGGATATAGTTGAGCGCTGCATACATCAGCACGGCACGACCTACACCTCCGAGGTGCTCGACAGGATAAAGGCTTTGGGCTTTAAGTATTCCACCAAGGCGGCGATAACCGTTGCGGTATGCGACGCGGAGATACCCGCCGCGAAAAAGACGATACTCGAGCACGCGGACGAACTGGTAAACGTTGTCGACAAGCAGTATAAGAGAGGTTATATTTCGAGAGAGGAAAAGTCAAAGCGCTTTATCGAGATATGGAACAAGGCGACCGACGAGGTAACGGACGCGCTGAAAGCCGGTCTCGATCCCTACAACCCGATAAACATGATGGCGGATTCCGGAGCGCGCGGATCTATCAACCAGATACGTCAGCTCGCGGGAATGCGCGGACTTATCGCCAACACCTCCGGTTCTACGATAGAAATGCCTATCAGAGCCAACTACCGCGAGGGTCTTAACATTCTCGAATACTTCATCTCCTCGCGCGGAGCGAGAAAGGGTCTTGCCGATACGGCGTTAAGAACAGCCGACTCGGGTTACCTGACAAGACGTCTTGTTGACGTTTCGCAGGACGTTATCATAAGACAGGACGACTGCGGCACGACCGACGGCATCGACGTTTTCGAGATAAGAAACGGCAGAGAAAAGATCGAACCGCTCTCCGAAAGACTTATCGGAAGATTTTTGGTAGAGGATCTCAAAGATCCCAAGACCGGCGAGGTCGCGGTCTCAAGGCACAAGCTGATGAACGAGCATGACGCCGAGAGAGTCGCGCAGATACTCGAGGCGACGGGCAGAGACAGGATAAAGATCCGTTCGGTGCTCGCCTGCAAGGCGAGAAACGGCGTGTGCGCCAAGTGCTACGGCGCGAACCTTGCTAACGGCAAGGTCGTAAGAGTCGGCGAAGCGGTCGGAGTAATTTCCGCCCAGTCGATAGGCGAGCCGGGTACGCAGCTCACGATGAGAACCTTCCACACCGGAGGAA
>CANQCJ010000143.1 GCA_947589205.1 uncultured Ruminococcus sp.
GATACCCTTGTCTGCGGCAGTGCCGTTTTTGGAGATCTTGTCGGGCATGGTGAACATAGCCTGTATTTTTGCGACAGAGCGGAAAAATTCGTCCTCAAAGCTTTGCAGACGCTCCGCCTCGCAGCTTACGGCAACGTTGATGTTGTTTTGTATCTGCTCGCAGATAAGCTGTGCGCGGTCCTCTATGCCCTCCTTGATCTTTTCGGTCAGCTTTCCGGTAACTATTTTGAGCTTGTCGCGCTTGAAATCATCGGAGGTCATGCTGTAATTGTCTATTACCTGCATAGCTGCTTCTTCGATGTTGTCCCAATAGCTGTCGAGAACCGGCTTCAGGTCGTCGAACACCTGATTTGCCGCGTTGTTTATCTTTACAAATTCCATACGCTTTTTGTTGCGTATATCGTCGATCTCTTCGATAGCCGCGGCGTAGCGTTCCATAAATTCGTCGTTCGCCATCATGAGCGCGTTTTCCTGCATGACGACTGAGCGCAGTATCTCCGTACCGGAATTGGTTATCTTGTTTGCCAGTATCTGTAGGGTTATCGCGCCGCGCTCCTTGGTCAGCATCGTTTCAAGAGCGCGTTCAAATTCGGGGAAATTCGATTCCTCGAGCAAGCCGGGATCTTCTATTTTCTTAGCGGTAAGAGCGCGCTTTGCATAAACGCCTATAACTCGCGGCGTGCCTATTTTTCTCTTATAGACGGCAAACTCGCGCGAATCCTCGCCCATTACCATTTTAGCCTTGTCCATTACATATTTTGTAATGCGGGCGCGCACCGTTTCGACGATCTTGTTTTCGTCCTCGGGCGTAAATGTTCCGAAGCAGTTTACAACGAAAATTATCCTGCCGACGTCGGAGGTCAGCATTTTCTTCTCGAGAAAATCCTTTTCAAACTGCGAAAACGGCGAATTTGCGCTTATAACGAACACCGCCGCGTCTATCTGCGGAAGTATCGACAGGGTAACGTTGGTCATCTGCTCGTCGTCGTTAAGTCCGGGAGTGTCTATTATATCGACGTTGTTGCGGCAAAAATCGGTGTCGTAATAAACGGTCGCTTCCTTGACGGTCTCCGCGGTCTCCTCCGATTCCATAGTCAGCTTCGTGACGTAATTTTCAAGCTGGTCGATATCCACCCGCTCGCTGCGTCCGTCCTTATATTCCACCTGAACATAAGGCTCCTCGCTGTAGGTGACGCGGTTGAGAGTAGCCGTTGCGGGCAGCACGTCCGCAGGCAGCACGTCTTGACCCAGCATAGCGTTTATGAGCGTTGATTTGCCGCGCTTGAATTCTCCGACGATAGCTACCTCGAAATGCTCGTTTGAAGATTTTTCAATTGTTTCGCGGATAGAATCCGCGGTATTGCTCAGCGACAGCTCCTCGCTGAGCTTAAACAGCTCCTCAAGGCTGTTTGTAAGAGTAGCCACCATGTCCTTATAGGACGAATAGGTAGAGTATTCGATCGATCTTTCTGTCTGACTCATCAGCTTTCCTCCGTTTTTTATCCAGCCGCGTTCATGCTCTCTCTGTTTTTTGAGGTATGTATATTTTACACTAAAGTTATTATAGCATATTTAAATAATATATGTCAATATACTAAATAAAAAATTTACCGGCGTTATTTCCATATTTCATCGCCCATCGAGGAGATAAAGGCGGTAAGCTGCTCCGCCATTTCGTACTGCTCGGTTATCCTCGGGTGGCCCGGCGTCGCTTTTCCGGTGCGGGTAAATTTAAAATAGCGTATTTTTTCATCGTCAAGCTCTTTTGCGATTTCTTCAACGGCTTTGTCCCAGTCCTGCGAGTGGCAAAGCACCGTCAGCAGCAGTATGAACACCGCGTTCGGATATTCTTTTTTCAGCCTTGAAATTATCTCCTTGTACTTAGCCTTCCATTTGCTCCTGAAATCGGGATCGTTTATGTCGTTGTCGGGATTTCCCTCGTTGTGCGGATCGTTCTGACCTACGGCGAAAATAACGGCGTGGGGGGTGTATTTTGAAAAATCCCAGCTTGTCATGCCGCCCTCCGCTTCGGGGAAGTAGCAGACCTTATCGTAAGCGGTCTCCATGCCGATATGGTTTGGCGCATGGTAGTAGCCGGTCTTGTCGAAGATCGAGATGCCGCCCTGCGCTATATCGTGAAGCTCCGCGCCGAGAGAACGCGCCGTTATCCACGGGAAGGAGAACCAGGCGTTGTCATAGCTTCCGTCGTTGTTTTCCGGATCATTTGAAGCGGTGCACTGAACAGCTTCGACGACCGCTCCGGCGGAAACCGAATCGCCGTAGCATTCTATCCTGCGCGTACTCATGGGCGCTGGCTCGCAAAGCTTAGAGCCTTCGACCTCGAAGCCTTTAAATTCAAAATAATGCGCCGCGTCCTGACGCTTATAGAGCATGACCTCATGAAAAGCGTCCTCGAGCCCCTCGGCTATCGGAAGCGTTATATCCTCCTCCTTTTGTTCAAAGGTGACCTTTGTTACCCTGCCGTCGACGACCGCGCCTATTTCCTGCGTGTTGAAAAATTTATGATTGCGTATAACGGCTTTTATGCTCGTTCCGACAAATCGCAGAGTAACGTTAGTCGCCGCAAAGACGAATCTGATCCCGTTGTTATATTCCTCCGTCCTGCCGGAATATTTCAGCGCGGGACTGTCAAAGGGTACGAAAATGCTCATTTACGCTTCCTCCTCTTTTTTCGTTATGCTTATGCCGAGCTCCTCGAGCTGCAGCTCGTCCACCGGAGCGGGACAGGCGCTCATAAGCTCGCTTGCGTTCTGTACCTTCGGGAAGGCGGTAACGTCTCTCAAAGAATCCGCTCCGCAGAGTATCATCGTAAGTCTGTCGATACCGAAGCCGAAGCCGCCGTGAGGGGGCGCACCGTATTTGTACGCGTCCACTAAAAATCCGAATTTCGCCTGTATCTCCTCATCGCTCATGCCGAGAGCCTCAAACATTTTCTGCTGGAGCGCGCTGTCGGTGATCCTCATAGAGCCCGAACAAAGCTCCGTTCCGTTGAGCACAAAGTCAAACGCCTGCGCTCTTACCGAAGCGGGATCGCTGTCAAGGCTTGCAAGGCATTCCTCCATAGGCATGGTGAACGGGTGGTGCATGGCGAGCCATTTTCCGCTCTCCTCGTCATATTCAAAAAACGGCATTTCGGTTATTACCAAAAACGCAAGCTCGTTTTCCGGTATCATTTCAAGGCGTTTTGCTATTATATTTCTAAGTGCGCCGAGGACGGGAAGTGCGACATTGTCCTTGTCCGCCGCGATGAGCACAAGGTCTCCCTCTTTGGCGTTAAGGGTATTTAACAGACTGTCGAGCTGATCCTCCTCCAAGAATTTTTTAAACGAGCAGTTAGCTCCGTCCTTTGTTAGGCGGATATATGCAAGTCCCTTTGCGCCGATACCCTTCGCGTGTTCGATAAGCTTGTCTATCTCCTTGCGGGTATAGGTGTCCGCCGCGTTTTCAGCGACTATCGCGCGCACGCTGCCGCCTGACTCGAGAGCCGCGGAAAATACCGGAAAGGCGATATTTTTTACCGCCTCTGTGATGTTTTGTATTTCCATTCCGAAGCGGATATCCGGCTTGTCGGTGCCGTATCTGTTCATGGCGTCTTTAAAGGTCATTCTCGGCATCGGGAGAGCTATATCCTTTCCGAGTACCCTTTTGCAGACGTGAGCGAGGAATCCCTCTCCGGTCTCGATAAGTCCGTCAACGTCCGTGAAGGACATTTCAAGATCGACCTGTGTAAATTCCGGCTGGCGGTCGGCGCGGAGATCCTCGTCTCTGAAGCAGCGCGCAAGCTGAACGTATCTGTCCATTCCCGCTACCATCAGAAGCTGCTTGTAAAGCTGCGGAGACTGCGGGAGGGCGTAAAAGCTGCCGTTGTGTATGCGCGAGGGCACGAGATAATCGCGCGCGCCCTCGGGCGTTGAACGCATGAGCATCGGCGTTTCTATTTCGATAAAGCCGTTGTCGTAAAAATATTCTCTCGCCGCCTTGACGATGCTGTGGCGGGTCATAAGATTTTTTTGCAGGCGCGAGCTTCTCAGGTCGAGATAGCGGTATTTCAGTCTTAATTCCTCGTTTACCTTTTTGGTCGTGTTTATCTCGAACGGCGGCGTCTGTGCAACAGAAAGTATCCTAAGATCGCTGACCGCTATTTCCACAGCACCGGTAACAAGCTTTTCGTTCGCTTCGTCTCTTTGGCGTACCGTTCCCTTTGCCATGAGCACATATTCGCTCCTTACGGCTTTAGCCTTTTCAAAGATCTCGCGGTCGGTCTCGTCGTTAAAGGTAAGCTGCACCAATCCCGTGCGGTCGCGCAGATTTATAAAAATAATATGTGCTTTGTCTCTTACGCGGTCGGCAAAGCCGCACACAGTGACCGTAGTACCCGCTTCAAGCGGTATCTCGGCGCAGTAATGCGATCTTTTTAAACCCTTCATGCTGTCAAGCTTCATAATTTTATCAGTCCTTTTTTAGATTTTAGGCAGCACCGCACGGAGATTGTGCGTCAGATGCGCAGTCAATTTTTTCGTCAGATTGTGCAGAGACGACGCGGGAATACTTTCGTATTTCAAGGAGTCTCTGTGCAAAATGGCGGAAAAAGTGCAAGCAGCTGACGTACAAAGGCGTTAGCTGGTCTTCGTGCGGGGATGCCTTTATTCCTCCGGCTTCGGAAAGCCGTTTATATATTCCTTTACCGCCTGCTCGGAGCCGTCGTAAGCGATAAGCGCAAGTCCCAAGACAAAAAGTATTGCCGAGCAGACCGCTCCGTCATATATCTTCAGTGATATAAGCAGCAGTATCATAATTATAAGTAAAATGCTCCAGATGACCGCGGCAATGCCTACCGCCGCGGTGCGCCTTATTTTTCCGACAATGCGCGAACCGTTTTCGGTCTTTTCTATCCTGCCGAAAAATCCCGCGGACGAACCGTCATGCTTTTTCGCCTTGTGGAAAAATATCTCGACCCTGCCGTTTTTATCGCAGCTCCCGTAGTAGCAGCTTTCGCTTCGGTGAGCTTTAAAAAAGCTGTTGGCGGCGATAATGCCGGGCTTGCGGGTGTAGTCGGTAAGCTCGCGGATAAGCTTTTTTCTGCACTGCGCCGGAGTAAGCGAGGTCTCGGCAGAAAAGCTTTTTGCAAAAAGCAAAAACATACTGTCAGCTCCGGTCGGGTCTTATCGGCTGATCGTTTTCGCTCAAAAGCTCCGAGAGCTTATCTTTTATGGAGTCTCCCATTTCTCCGTCAAGCATGGCGGAGGTCAGCAGCGCGCTGAAAACTCTTGAAAACTCCTCGCCGTCAAGAGGTATATCCGCAGCCTCTCCGGTTTTCATATTTTTGATCTTCGCGCTGCCGCTTTCAAGCTCGCTGTCGCCGATAACGAGAGAAAATTTAGCGTTTATCTTGTCGGCGTATTTCATCTGCGCTTTAAGACCTCTGCCGACTATATCGTATTCGGCAAAGAAGCCGTCGTCTCTCAGTCTTCTGCTCAAGGCTGCCGCTTTGATATGCGCCCTTTCGCCCATAGAAGCGATATAAACGTCGCAGGTCCGCTCATCGGGGAAATTTACCCCCTGACTTTCCATCGTAAGTATCAGTCTTTCGAGACCCATGCCGAAGCCGAGAGCGGGGCAGGGCTTTGAGCTTAGCGCGCCGATAAGTCCGTCATAGCGTCCTCCGCCGCAGACCGTACCCTGCGTACCCTCGAGCATTGTTTTAAACTCAAATACCGTCTTTGTGTAGTAATCGAGTCCGCGAACTATCGTCGGATCGACGGAGTATCCTATACCGGATGCCGTAAGGTATTT
>CANQCJ010000144.1 GCA_947589205.1 uncultured Ruminococcus sp.
GTCCACAGTACCCAATTTCTATTATACCACATTTTGATGAAAGGAGAGTATGATTTAGGGGTAACTATATCATACAATATTTAATATGAACGATACTAATAAGCCGGATATTTTTGACAGGATAATGGCCATGAAAATTTTTAAGAGCATACAGCCTTTTTATATCAAGCATAAGGAGGCGCTGCTCTATTTGTTTTTCGGCGGCTGTACGACCATAGTCGGACTTATTTTCTTCGCTTTGCCTATATCGATGCTGACGCTGCCGAAGGTAACGCTCTTAAAGCTCACGCTCGACCTCAACGTCATTACCGCCAACGTCATTTCATGGATATGCGCGGTGACGTTCGCTTATATCACTAACCGCATATGGGTCTTTTCGATAAAAGCCCACGGCGCGGCGGCTATAGCAAAGGAATGCGCCGAATTTTTCCTCGGCAGACTGCTGACCTTATTTATCGAGACCGCTCTTCTTAATATCTTTGTAGAATCGCTCGGCATGGGCGAAATGATCGCCAAAATAATCGTTTCCGTAGTAACGGTTATTTTAAATTATGTTATAAGCAAGCTGTTTATTTTTAAAGAAAAAAAGTGACAAATGTCACTGCTTTTAGTGACATTCTTCATATTGTGTTTATTGAAGCTATGTGATATAATACAATTAAAGAAACAATAACTAAAAGGGGTGGCGCGTTATGCTGTATGATCTTTGGGTGATATCGCCGGCGATACTTATTCCCGCCGTTATAGTACTTGCCGTAAAAAAGAAAAAGCTCGAGGAATTTATTTTGCAGCTTCTTCGTCTCGGACGTATCTCGCAGTGGGAGTATTTCAATAAGACCTCTCAGCCGAACGTTCCGCGCTTTGACCCGAACACCGGTAAGCCGCTGAACGCGCCGTATACGCAAAATCCTCCGGCTGGAACGCCTCGCGTTTCGGCTCGCCCGGCGCAAATTCAGCCGCAGAGCTATCCTTACCAAAACCCCGGCTTTGTCTATAACGCCTCCGCGTTTGCTCCTGTCAAGCAGAAAAAAGAGAAAAAGCCTGTCTCCGCCGAAGCCTTGCTTGTTATCGGCGCACTGCTCATCGCGCTTGCGGGAATGGTGTTCTCGTTTGCTAATTGGCTCTCGATGTCGGAGCTTTCCCGCACCGGAGCTATCGTGCTGACCTCCGCGCTGTTTTTCGGACTAAGCGCGTTCACACGCAAAAAGCTCTCGCTTGAAAACGCTTCGATGACCTTTTACATTTTAGGCGCGGTGTTTACGTCTACGGCTCTGCTGACCGCGGGATATTTTGAGCTTTTCGGAAGATGGTTTTCGACCTCCGGAGACGGTGCGGCTCTGCTTTTTGCTGCCGCCGCGCTCGTTATGAGCCTGCTTTGTCACAAAGCGCAAAAGCTTTTTTCAAAAAGCGGATTTATCCACGCCGGGCTTTACGGCGCAATGCTCTCCTACTCGTTCTTTGCCCTGCAAATTTTCAGCGACCCCTCGGCATGGGTGCTTTCGCTCAACGCCGCTTCCGCGCTGACGGTTTTCGCGGTCTATAAAAATACAAAATTCTCCGACCGCTCTCCCTACAGTATTTTTGCGGTGATAATTTCTTCGATATACGCGCTGTTCGGCATGATAACGCTTCTCGTTACCTTTACAGACGGCTGGAGCGTTTTCGGCTGTCTGATACTACTTCTTTGGCTCGTCCAGCTCATCGCCTACGGCGTAAAGCTGCCCAAAGCCAAGATACTTCTCGCCGCTTCGCCGCTTCTGATAATTTTAGCCGCCGTTCAGGCGGGTATAAGCGCGGCGATAAACGATATTGCCGACCTGACTAACTCCTGCGTAATTACCTCCGCGATAATTTTCTTAGCAGGTCTGACCTATGCTTTCGTAAAAAAGCTCCGCACCGATTTTTCCGACTATGCTTATCCGATATCGCTGATGATCGCGTTTTTCACCTCACTAAGCTTGAACGTTTATGAAGAATACCTCCCCTCCGCCGCGATCTCGCTCATGCTGCTTGCGCTCTGCGCCGTAACTATAAGCTCCTCCCTCACGCGCGGACTGACCTATGCTCTGCCGATACCGATAATAATGACGGCGGCTTCGTTAAGCTTTGCCTGCTTTGAGCAGCACAATATCAGAATTTTCTTTATCCAAATAACCCTTGCCGCGTTCGGCGCACTGCTGTTTTACGGCAAAAAGCTCCCGACTGTAAGCCGACTTCATTCCGCAGCTTCGGATATATTGCTGCCGACCGTATCGGCTATGATCTATATCTGCTATGCTTTTTCGGGAAAATATCTGTTCCTTATCCCTATCGGCACGGCTGCCGCCGTAATACTTACAGCTTGCTTTTGCTTTGAAAAAACAAACGCGCCGCATATAAAAGCTTTAAGATACATCTTAGCGCTGATGATATGCTTTGCTCTCGCTCCGAGCTTAGGCTTTACCGCTTCGGTAAGCTCGAGCCGCCTCCTACAGGAGCACGATGTACTTACCGCCGTACTTGCCGTTTCCGCCGCTTCGTTTGCATTTATCTGCATTCCGTCGGCAAAGAAAAATCTGCGCACTCCGTTAAGCGACATACTTTTCCCTGCGTTTATCCTGATATGCGCAAACGGCTATACCATTACAAGGCTTTATCCCTATCAGGGACTTGTAATGCTGCTTCTGAGCTTTGCCGCAGCGTTGATCGCAGGCGTCAAAAAAGAGACCTCCCCGCACCTTACGCTCCTCCGCGTGCTCACTCCTATCCCGCTGATGTTCGCTCCCGACTGTCTGGAAAATATTCTTAAAACCGATTTCCCGATGGCGGATATGATAATAGTAACGCTCGTCATTTCGGCTTTGGCAATACTGTTCGTATACCTCTCCGACAGATACAGGCACCTTACGGTCCTGCGCTATTCCTTTATCGCCGCAGCCTCGATATGCAGCTGTTATATAACAGACCAAACCAAAAGGCTTTCGATACTTATTGCCTTTACAGCCCTGACCGCTCTGCTCTATTATCTTTCGGCGGTATCGAAAAATACTCTTGTCGGAATTATCCCGATGATCGCTCTTTACGAAAGCTGTTCGCAGTTTTCCTATATACTCGCCAACGACCAAAACCGTTCCTATCTGCCCTTTATCTGCATAGGCGTTACCATGCTCCTGCTCGTCGCCGCTTCGAGAACGCTTTACAGCAAAACGCTCGTAAACAGACAAAACGGCTGCTTCAAAGCCGACGTCGCAGGCTTTGCCGCGGGCATAGCTCCGCTTTACTGCCTGTCGTTTTACGAAGAAGGCGCGTCGTTTACCGCGCTTATACTCGCTTCGCTGTTTTTTGCAAACCTATGCCGCAAAGACAACAAAGCCGATACCAACCGCATACTGCTGACCGTTTGCTGCGCACTGCTTTGCCTTTCGTTCTACGCAAGACCCTTCCTGCTCCCGAGCGATGAAGCGGTAACGCTCGACCTGATCGGCAAGCTCGATCTTATCCCGCCGCTCGTCTTTGCCGCCGCCGTTCAGCGCATCTGGCAGGGCAGAAAGACCGCCGCTTCAACACTCGCGTTTCTTGCGAACTTAAGCGCGCTGATAATGCTCGTCATCGACACCTTGATCATAAGCACCCTCGCCAACACGATACTGACGCTTGCTATACTGCTTACAGTAATGCTTATTGCTTACATAAGAAAAAGCGCGCGCTGGTTCGCGGTATCCGCGGCGTTCTTTGCGGGGATAACGCTCTATATAACAAAAGACCTTTTCGCCGCCGCAGGCTGGCTGTTCTATCTCATCTTCGCGGGAATACTGCTCATCTCAATAGCCGCCGCAAGCGAATATTTCCGCACCCACCCCGACAGGCTGAAAGCCCTTAAAGAAAGGCTGCTGAAAAAATAAAAACCGAGGCGGGAGCTTATAATACTCCCGCCTTGAAATTTTTTATACCATTTGCGCGGTGAACCCGCCGTTATCATCAATATCCACAAGCACGCTGCTGTCGTTTTCTATCTCGCCGGCGATCAGCTTTCTTGCGACAAGCGTTTCGATGCTGCGCTGAATGAATCTTTTCAGCGGTCTTGCGCCGAAGGTCGGGTCGAAGCCCTGATCGGCTATCGCGTCCACGGCTTTTTCGCTGACCGTAATTTTTATCCGCTTATCCTCTAACCGCTTGTCAAGCTCCGAGAGCATCAGCCTTACTATGCTTCCTATCTCGCTTCTTCTGAGCGGCTTGTAGTAAACTATCTCATCGAGTCTGTTTAAAAATTCCGGACGGAAGCTTCTTCTGAGAAGCGTTTCCACCTCGTTCATGGCTTCGGCGGAAATTTCACCGTTTTCGTCCATGCCCTCGAGCAGGCTTTGCGAGCCGAGGTTTGAGGTCAGTATGATTATCGTGTTTTTGAAATCCACCGTGCGTCCCTGCGAATCGGTTATCCTGCCGTCGTCAAGCACCTGGAGCAGGATATTAAAAACGTCAGGGTGAGCTTTTTCCACCTCGTCGAGAAGTATGACCGAATAGGGTCTGCGGCGCACCGCTTCGGTAAGCTGTCCGCCCTCCTCGTAGCCGACATATCCCGGAGGCGCTCCGATAAGCCTGCTAACGCTGAATTTTTCCATATATTCGGACATATCTATCCTTACCATGTTTTTCTCATCGTCAAACAGCGCCTGAGCAAGCGCCTTTGCAAGCTCGGTCTTGCCGACGCCGGTAGGTCCCAAGAACAAAAACGAACCTATCGGGCGGTTGGGGTTGGCTATTCCCGCGCGGGAACGCCATATTGCCTCTGTGACCTTGCGCACCGCTTCGTCCTGACCTATGACACGCTTGTGGAGCGTTTCGGAAAGGCTGAGAAGCTTTTCTCTCTCGCCCTCCATCAGCTTTGCTATCGGTATGCCAGTCCAGCGGGAAATTATCCTCGCTATCTCCTCCTCGGTAACTCTGTCGCGCAGCAGCGTGTTTTTTCCGGAACGTTCTTCGTTCTCGCGTTCCTTTTCTTCAAGCTCTTTTTTCAGCGCGGGCATTTTTCCGTAGCGAAGCTCGGCAAGCTTGTTAAGATCGTATTCGCGCTCCGCCTTTTCTATCTCCGCGCTGCACGCTTCTATCTGCTCTCTCAGCTTCTGAACGCCCGAGATAGAGGTCTTTTCGTTCTCCCACTTAGCCTTCATGCCGTTAAACTCGTCTCTAAGCTCCGACAGCTCCCGCTGTACCTCGGCAAGCTGCTCCTCCGCCATGCGGTCGGTCTCCTTTTTGAGCGCGGCTTCTTCTATCTCGTGCTGCAATATCTTGCGTCTTACCTCGTCAAGCTCTGTCGGCATCGAATCCATTTCGGTGCGTATGAGCGCGCAGGCTTCGTCTATAAGGTCTATCGCTTTGTCGGGCAAAAAGCGGTCGCTGATATATCTGTCAGAAAGCGTCGCCGCCGCTATAAGCGCTGCATCCTGTATCTTGACACCGTGAAAGACCTCGTAGCGTTCTTTAAGTCCGCGCAGAATGGAAATAGTGTCCTCCACGTCGGGCTCTGCCACAAGCACCGTCTGGAAACGTCTTTCAAGCGCGGCGTCCTTTTCGATGTACTCTCTGTACTCATCGAGCGTCGTCGCGCCGATACAGTGCAGCTCTCCTCTTGCGAGCATCGGCTTTAAAAGATTTCCCGCGTCCATCGCTCCGTCCGTCTTGCCCGCGCCGACTATCGTATGAAGCTCATCTATGAACAGTATTATCCTGCCCTCGCTCTTTTTTACCTCCTGCAAAACGG
>CANQCJ010000145.1 GCA_947589205.1 uncultured Ruminococcus sp.
GCGAATACAAAAAGCTGTTGGTTACGCTCTCATCGTGCTTTATAAAAAGATCCTCGCAGATACCGCTGTCCTTTGCCGCCTGCTCGAGAAGCTCCTTGTCGTAAAATTTCACACCGTATTTTTCCGCAAGCTTTTTACCGATCTCGCGTCCGCCGCTTCCGAATTCTCGTCCTATCGTGATTATACTGTTCATAAAAAATGCCTCCTTCTAAAGAATTTACTTTATATAAAAATGTTCATAAGATAGATCAGAAGTTATATTCCGAAATGTATGACAAACTTGTTCTCTCTTTCAGCATTTGAAAATAAAGATAACAATTCAGATAGATCATGATTACTCCAAATAATTTCCATCATAGACCTCAGAGATTCAGGAGGGATCAACGTTATTCCATAATAAGCTAAACCGGTTTCAGATCTGTCTAATGTATGCCAATAACATTTCACTTCATTGAACCTTTTTAAAAGAGGAAGAATGTCATCATCATCTACTGAAATACAATTATATTTTTGAGGTTCATAATGGTCGTATCTTTTACCTTTTTGAGGTTGTATTTGCATTATACCAAAATCGTGTTTAGGCATTTCGATCACCTGTTAAATCCCGATCTATCCTATTATCAGCTCAAAAGAAAAATGTATCTAATGAAAAGCTCTGAGAAGCTGAGAATTTAATGGGATTTTGTTCTCATACTATTATAACACATAATTTCAATTTTGTACACAATTTATCATAAAAATCCTGCACAAATTTTTATGCCGCCGCTTGTGTCATATTACCATATAAGCGCGGTCGGTAAAGCCGGCGACTTCATATTCTTTGCCGTTAAAAATTATTTTATCGTCTGAAAACCTCACGGAAATTTCTTCGGCTTCAAAGCCTATACCGTTTTTATCGCTCGCAAAATAAGAATTATTTAGCTCCATTCCGTCATAGGCAAGCCGTATCCCGCGTTCGGGAAAATCGTATTGCGTTGAAAAATAACGGCAGCTGCCGCTAAGCTCGGCGCTGTATTTTTCCTTCAGAAACATAGCATTGCCGCTTGTAAAAACCATCGTCCGTTTTATCCCGCGCCGTTTTATCTCTTGCGAGAGCGTATATGAAAATTTTGCGGAATCTGAAATATCAAAAATGTAAGCGGTGTTTTCATAAAATACCGCACCGCAGCAGCCGCGCGAAGCCGGGCAGATCAAAAGCTCGTTTGAATAAGGCAGCTTTGAAATACCGACAGAGGCTATCCAGAGCGCAAGGTAAACGCTGACAAGCTTTGATACGGAGAACGTTATTTTGTCCTTTAAAATTATCGGACACAATATCAAAAATACCGCCAATACGCCTGCCAAAACGAGCGTGCGCCGATGATATGTTCCGACATACGCTATCGGCAAACACGACGCGGTTTTGCAAAGCCTTATTACGGCAGAACAGATAACGCCAGCCGTTTGGGCGATAATGCCGATATGTGCGCCCGTTATCAAAAATACAAACAGCAGCAAAAGCGCAAGCGTGCAAAGCGGTATCAGCAGAATGTTGACAGCTGCGCCGATAAGCGAAGCTTCGCTGAAAAATACCGCGCATAACGGCAGCGTCATAACGCTCACACAAATGCAGACAATAGGCGTTTCGGCGGCTTTCGGGGCTTTGGCTTTTTTAGATATCGCGGGCGAAATAACTCCTGCCGAAAATGCCGCGGCAAAGGACATTACAAAGGAAACGGAGGTTATAAGATAGGGACAGCAGATCGTTATTGCCAACGCCGCCGCTCCGAGAGAATTTGCACAGTCTCCCCGCCGCTTTAAAATATCCCCAACGCCCGCTATGCTCATCATAAGACAGGCTCTCGTTACGGACGGAGAAAACCCGGTAAAAAGCGCAAACAGCCATACGGTCGTTACCGCCGCCAAAGAGCTTATCCGCTTTTTGCGGTCAAGCTGCGAAAGAAACGAGCTTACGGCGGTGTAAAGTATGGCTATGTGCGTTCCCGAGACCGCGAAAATATGCCCGAGACCCGCACGGTAAACGGAGTCGCTGACCTGCGCCGTCATATGCGACTTGTCCGAGCAAAGCATCGCCGCGGCAAAAGCTCCCGCGTCAGCCGAACAAAGCGAATAAATCCTCCCGAGAGCTTTGTCGCGCCTGCGCTTGACCGCGCGCATAAACGTGTTTTTGCAGCCCTTGTTTTCAATAAGCCTCGCGCTGTCGGCAGCGGTCAGAAATATCCCGCGCGAGACGTTGTAGTCCTTTGAAGCGAACGAAACGGTATTTTCCGGCACAGCCGCCGTCAGCGAAAAGACCGCGCGGTCGTAATAGTCTATCCTGCTGTCGTCGGTAAAAAACGTCATAACGGCTTTTACCCTGCCGTTGATCCTTCCCTTGACCGTTACGCGCAGCGAGCCTTGATAATATTCAGCGTCCTGCACTATGCCGTCAATCGTTATCTCCTTTTTGTCAAACGAAGCTATCCTTTTGCGCACCTTAACGTCATAGCCGTGAAAATACGATATGCCCAACACGGCGAAAACCAAAACGACCGCAAAATAACGAATGTATTTTCCGAAAAATTTTAAGAAAGCAAACGCCGCCGGCAGTGTCAATGCAGCCGCAAAAATAAACGCTTTGTCAAAAAAATTCAGATACATGACAAGTCCGGCAAGCCAGCCGCAGCCTGCGAAAAACAATTTTCTTTTTACGCATTCGGCTTTCCGACCGCTCATGTTTTTCTACCCCTTTTTATACAGATTTTCGGGAGATCAGCTCATACCGGTTTTCGGGAAATTCGGTCATACCGATTTTCCGGAGTACTGCGTCATATAAAGCTCGTAATAACGTCCCCTTGCGGCGAGAAGCTCCTCATGACTGCCTATCTCCGCTATCCTGCCCTTGTCCATAACGACAATTCGGTCGGCGTCTCTTATCGTGGAAAGGCGGTGGGCGATGATAAGGCTGGTGCGGTTTTCCATAAGCTTTACCATAGCGTCCTGAATGCGCTTTTCGGTGCGGGTGTCGACGCTCGAGGTCGCTTCGTCGAGGATAAGTATTTTAGGCTTTGCAAGAAACGCCCGCGTTATCGAAAGAAGCTGACGCTGACCGTGCGAAAGGCTTCCGCCGCCCTGAGAGAGCACCGTTTGATAGCCTTCGCTGAGACGCATTATCGTTTTGTGACAATGGCACAAGCGCGCTGCCTTTTCCATTTCGACATCGGTTATATCATCGCGCGAATATTTCAGATTTTTTTCAACCGTGTCGGCAAACAAAACGGTATCCTGCAAAACGATAGCGATATTTTTTCTAAGCTCACCGCAGTCTATATCCTTTATGTCAACGCCGTCTATCGTTATGCTGCCGCTGTCGATATTGTAAAATCTCATAAGAAGATTTACGACCGTAGTCTTGCCGCTTCCGGTAGAACCGACTAACGCTACCTTCTGTCCGGAATAAACGTCAAGATCGAACGAATGGAGCACCTTAGTTCCCTCTATGTAGGAAAAATCTACGTTTTTAAAAGAGATAACGCCCTTTGAAGCTTCCATATTTTCCGAACCGCTCTTGTCCTCCGACGGCTCGTCAAGGACAGCGAAAACTCTTTCCGCGCCGGCTATAGCCGTCTGTATCTGACCGTATATCTGCGCCAGCTCGTCTATCGGTCTGCCGAATTGCTTTGCGTAAATTATAAAAGCAGAGATAGTGCCTATGGTTATCGTGCCGTTAAACGCGAAATATCCGCCGAATGCCGCTATTATCACAAAGCTGATGTTGTTGATAACGTTCATGACCGGACCCATAGAGCCGCCCAATATTTCCGCTAAAATCCCTACCCTTGTAAGCTCGTCGGAGGTAGCGTTGAACTGTTTGATGACCGCCTGCTCGCGGCTGTAGGCGGCGACCGTACGATAACCGCCCACCATTTCCTCGACGGTACTGTTAAGATTTCCGAGAAGCTGCTGGCGTTTGCGGAAAAATTTTCTCATGGCTGACGAAAGCAGCTTTGTCGCCAGCACCGTCAGCAGCACCGTCGTGCAGGATAGCAGCGCGAGCTGCGGACAAAGTATCAGCATCATTATGACCGTGCCGAGTATCGTCAATACGCCCGAGACGAGAGAGCTGAACGACTGTGAGACCGTACCGGAGACGTTTTCGATATCGTTCGTCATTCGGCTCATTATATCTCCGTGCGGGTGAGAATCGAGGTATTTTATCGGCAGGTCGGAGATCTTTTTGAACAGATCGTTTCTCATGCGGCTGACTATGCTCTGACTGAGCACCGCGCTAAGCCGTCCCTGAAAAAGCGTGAATATCCCCTGCCCCGCGTAAAAAGCAAGCATAGCCGCCAAGATCCCGTTGAGCTTGTCAAAGCTTCCGCTTGAAATGCTGTCTATCGCGCTGCTCTGCAGCTTGGGCGTATAGACGGAAGCGATAACGGTCATAACAACGCAGACAAACAGCATTGCAAGCCGTTTTTTCTCATGGTCGAAATATCTTATAAGCCTTAGCAGCGTGCCCTTTCTGTCCTTCGCTTTTTCGGTCTCACCGCGGTTTCGCGGACCGCGCGCGCCGGGAATGCGGTAATTGCTGAGCTGCGGTTTTTCCTGTGCCATATCATTTCACCTCCCTTTTATTCGCTCAGCTGCGAATGATATATGTCGCGGTAGATATCGCTTTGAGCAAGAAGCTCCTCATGCCTGCCGAGAGCAGCTATCCTGCCGTTTTCAAGCACCGCGATGCGGTCGGCATTGCGCACCGAAGCTATTCTCTGGGCGATTATTATTTTTGTTGTGTTAGGACAGCTTTTTTGCAAAGCCTTATAAAGCTGCGCTTCGGTCTTTAAGTCAAGCGCGCTTGTGGCGTCGTCGAAAATAAGTATCTCCGCCCTTTTGAGCACCGCTCTGCTTATCGAGACGCGCTGCTTCTGACCGCCCGAAAGACTTGCTCCGCCCTGCGTCACCAAGGTTTTCATGCCCTGCTCCTTCTGACTGATAAACTCCATAGCCTGCGCCGTTTGCGCCGCTTCGAGCACCTCTTCATCTGTCGCCTCAGGATCTCCCCAGCGAATGTTTTCTTCTATCGTCTGCGAAAAAGCCTCGCTCCTTTGCAGCGCAAATGCTATCCTGCCGCGCAGCTCGCTAAGAGCGAAGTCCTTTACGTCAACTCCGTCGACAAGCACCGTTCCCTCGCTTGTGTCATAAAAGCGCGGTATCAGATTTACCAATGTTGATTTTCCGCAGCCGGTAGAACCGAGTATCGCGAAGGTCTCGCCGGGATAGACAGTAAATGAAACGTCGTCTAATATCTTCTGATCCTTAGCGCTCGGATATGAAAAGGAAACGTTTTTAAATTCAACGCTGCCGCGAATCCTCGTATTCGTATCGGCGCAGCCGCTTTTTATTGTCGGCTCGCAGTCGAGCACTTGCTTCAAACGTCTGCCGGAAGCGACTCCGCGCGATACCGTCTGAAAGATCATCGTCATACGCATTACGGCGTTAAGTATATTTGTTATGTAGGTGACAGCCGCCATAACGTTTCCCGGCGTTACCGCGCCCGCGCTCACCTGTACCGCGCCAACTTTTATTACGGCGGCTACCGCTATGTTAAGTATGATGTTCATTATCGGGGTCATATAGGAAAACAGCAGCAGTACGTCGAGCTGCGT
>CANQCJ010000146.1 GCA_947589205.1 uncultured Ruminococcus sp.
AAGAGCTGCTGTCGGTCTGAGTTGTGTCTGCCGAAGAATTTTCCTGCGGAGTGTCCTGCGCAGCGCTCTCCTGCCCGCTTTCCTCCGTACCGACTTGCGGCACAGTACCGCCTTGCGGCACAGTACCGCCCTGCGGCATTACCTCTGGCATATCCTCCGGCATTTCACCCTGTATACCCTCGGGCATTTCTCCGTCGGGCATTTCTCCGTCGGGTTTTTCCGGAGGTGTCTCGCCCTGCATTCCGTCAGGCATTTCGGGCGGTGTGAAGCCGCCGTCCGTTCCGTCCGTGCCGTCGGTAATTTGTCCGCCAAAGCCTCTGCCGCCTTGCATTCTGCCGCCGAAGCCGCCGCTTTCGGGCGAGGTATTATCCACCGTCATTTCCGTCTCGTTATCGCCGACCGACAGCGTATACTTGTCTCCGATATTCATTTCGGGCGTGCTGACAAGCACCGAGGAAAAGCTGCAGGGTACGGTTTCCGAAATAAGCTCGTTTCCGTCAACGTCTTTTACAGTGACGTCCGTTCCTGCGGCAGCCGAAACTGTCTGCATCAAAAATCCCTGCGTGGACGCTTCATCGAAGCCCTCCGCCATTCCGCTGCTGCCGCAGGCAAGCACCGTTCCGCCGCTTATCTCGCATTTTCCGCCGTTTTCGCTGCCGCAGTCGATAGCGCAGCTTCCCCCGCTGTCGCTTACGCTCACAAGCACCCTTCCGCCGCTTATATAAATATCCCTGTTGGAATCTATTCCGTCGGAATCGCGTCCGTTTTCAACGGTGATATTTATTTCGCCGCCGCTTATATTTATAACGGAATTTCCGCTGTAGCCGTTGGCGTTAAGTCCGTCGTCGGTCGGCTTTATATCGAGCTTTCCGCCGGCAATGGTAATGCTTACCGCTTCCATTCCCTCATAGCAGGACGGTATCGTTATATCTCCCGACTCAACATAGATAAACGACGTTTCATCATCATTCGATACGGTTATCCCGTCATCGCCCGCCGAAAGAGTGATCTTAGCGTCCTTTATCCGAACGCTGTCGTTAGCGTGAAGAGCGTCCTGCGCGGCAGTCGCTTCAAGCGTTCCGCCGGTTATCACAAGGTCGTCGTTGCAGACTATCCCGTGCTGATATTCCGCAGTGACTTTAAGGCTGCCCGCGCCGCCGATGGTAAGGTCGTCTCTTGAAAAGATAGTTCCGTCAACGCCGTTGGAAACAGCTGTCTCGCTGTAGCCTTCGCCCGAAGAGAGAGTATTTTCGCTTCCCTCTTTAAGTGTTAAAAATACCTTTCCCGCCTGCTCTATCCGTATTGCCGCGCTGTCCTCGCAGTGTATGCTCACTCCGTTCATCATCAGCCGTATCTTATCATCGCCGTCGGCTTCGATAACGACAGAACCGTCCGACAGCTCTCCCGTAAGCAGATACTTACCCGCATAAACGATATACACGTCTCCGTCATTTACGTAAGCGCCGTTTCCGCTTACCGTGCTGCCCTTATCGGAAAGCGAGATCTTAGTCGCGCCGACCTCGTTCCATTCATTATCGAGATCGTTTTGCGTAAACATCTCGTCTCCGTTTTCCTCGCTGAGCAGCGTCTCTATACCGAGCCTTCTGCCGTTCATAAAAGCGATCGTTATCAACAGGGTAAGCAGTGTTATCGCTATGCAGATAACATCAATATGCTTATGCTTTAACATAAGTGTCCTCCTTATCCCATGTATTCTCCGTTAAAGCTCACCAGTACCGCGCTTTCAACGCCGTTCATGTCTGCAAGCTCGTTGATAAAATCGGTGTTGTCGTCTTTAAGGCGTATCTCTAAATTAAGCTCAACGCTTCCCTTACGCGCGGTCTTGCTTTTTACCACGCAGCGGTCGGTCCTGTTTTCAAGATATTCTCTCGCCGCACGTTCGCTGTCGTGACCGCTGCATTGAAGCACTACTATATACGGATCGTTGTGCGATTTGTGATTTACAAAAATAAGAAGTATCAGTCCGATGATAACGCTGCCGATGACCGCTAAAGGGATCATGCCCGCCGCAAGGACGATGCCCGCCGCTATCGACCAGAACAAAAACGCTATATCGAGCGGCTCCTTTATCGCGGTGCGGAATCTTACGATAGAGAGCGCGCCGACCATACCGAGAGAAAGAACGACGTTAGAGGTCACCGCAAGGATAACGATAGTCGTTATCATCGTGAGCGCGATAAGCGTTACGCCGAACGAGGAGGAATACATTACGCCGTTGTAGGTCTTTTTGTAGACCAAAAATATAAATATCCCGATGCCGAAGGCGAGTATCAGCGCGAGAGCCATGTCTAAAATACTAACGTTTGAAACGTTCTCGAGAAAACTCGATTTGAAAATGTCCTTGAATGTCATAAAGCTTTCTTCCTTTCAATTTGCTTTTTATCAGCCGTAAATGCGGCATTGTGCGTATTTTGAAAACGCGCCGGCTCTTCTTCCGGTAAGCTGTATTGAATCGCGGATAATGTCCGGCAAAAACGCGTCCCATTTTACTTCCATCAGTATAAGCTCGTCTCCCGCCGGGACAGTTATGAGCGAATCGCTTAAAAAATCTCTGCACTGCAGGCTCGTGCGAAGCTTTCTGTCAAATGTAACTCTGACGTTCCCGGGAGGATATACAAACGGCTCTCTCGTGTAATCCACCACCGCCTTGGGTGCAAGCCCCTGAGTTTTCATTTTGTATATCAGCTCCCTTAAAAGCGGCGGGGAAGCTTCATCGGTCTCGGGTATCCCGCCATTGGCGATGAGCTGCGCCCGCTCAAAGCTTATCTGCTCCGCCCGCTTATTGCACAAGCCGTTGAGCTTGCTCTTTTTTTCAAGCTTCAAAAAGCTTGTATCGCCGTCATAATAACGAATGCGGAATTTTTCCCGCCTGTCCGCTCCGTCGATCTTTTCCCGCAAGGCGCGGTCCGTCGGCGTGTCGAAGTAAAGACTGCGTATATTATAACCGCCGTTTGCCGCGTGCGCGTCATGCTCCATAATTACCATAAGCCGGCTGCGAAGCGCGAGAAGATCCGACGCGGTTATCTCTATTTTCCATTCATGACGAAACTGCATTTTTTATCTCCCTTCAGGTTTGATGTTACTCATCTCTGAGCTTAAACATATTCTATATTAAATTTATTGAACGAAAATTGAAGTCACAAAAAGTTTACGAAATTTCAATTTTGACCGTGAAAGCTACAAGTCCGTCATGACAGGCTACCGAAATGTGACCGCGGTGGGCTTCGGTTATCGCCTTTGCTATGGCAAGCCCCAGACCGTAGTGGTTGTCCTCGCCGCTTCGCGCTTTATCGGCGCGGTAAAAACGCTCAAAAAGCTGACTAAGCTCCTCATCGGCTATAGGCGTTCCCTCGTTGGTCACGGAAAATACCGCGTGCTGTTTTTCCCTGTGAAGGTCTATATAAACAGTGCCCCCCGCCCTGCTGTGGCGTATCGCATTGTCGAGCAGGATAGAGGCGAGCTGACTGAGCTGTGCCGCATTTCCGGAAACGTTTATATTTTGCGCGATATTGGTTTGAAGCTTCAAGCCGTTTTCAAAGATCACCGTTTCAAACGGCAGCGTTTCACCCATGACTATCCGCCCGAGATCGACGTTTGACATCTCGGGCTTTACATTTTCCGTCCTTGCAAGCTCTAAAAGCTGCGTTACGAGCGCGCCCATTCTGTCGTTTTCATATTGGATATTGCTTAGCCAGTTGTTTTCTCCTATCTCCCGCCGAAGCATTTCCGCGTTTGCGCTCACGACCGAGACGGGGGTCTTTAATTCGTGTCCCGCGTCGGAGATAAACTGCTTTTGCTTTTTATAGCTTTCCTCCAACGGTCTTACGATGCGGTTTGCAAGTATCATCGCGGCAAAAAACAAAACTATCATCGCCATGCCGCCAAAAATAAGCGTATAGCGAAACAGCGTCGTAACGCTGTCCTGCATGATGGTGTTGTCCATAAACGCTGCGAGCGTATAGCTTCCCTTATCGACGCAAACATAGATAAGCCGTTCCTTCGTGCCATAGCTTTTTCCTTCCTCTATCACTTCGAGCGCGTACTCTTCAAGCTCTTCATCGGTGTATATCTCATTGTCGCTGTTGTCAACGTTGATAACGCTTTCATCGTCCTTTGAAACGGCGACGGAATAGAAGGTCGACAGCCGAAACGCCGGAGTATCCTCAAAGCGCGAGCCTTTGGGACGGCGAGGATCATCAAAAGGCTCCTGCTCAGCGGGCGAACGGAAATGCTCCTCCGGGCGGGACTGCGGCGCATAGAGCTGGGCGTATCTTTCGAGCATACTGCGGTTGGTCGTCGATACCTCGCGGTAGCTTGAAATATAAATTACCGCTAGCGTGCCGGCAAACAGCAGCGCAAGCGCCGACATTATAGCGGCGACTATCCTCCATTTAGATCTTTTAAACATCTGTACACCTCAGCTCATATCCGATACCGCGCACGGCCTTTATCTCCGTTTTTGCCCCGACAAAGGTAAGCTTTCTGCGTGTAAACGACATATATACTTCAACATTATTATACTCCGCTTCGCTGTCATAGCCCCAGATCTTTACGGCGAACTGCTCGCGGGTAAGTATCTGTCCGCGGTTTATAATAAGATATTCCAAAATGCGGTATTCCTTTTCGCTAAGCCTGACGGTCTGACCGTTAGTCAGGCAGCTTAATTCCGCAGTGTCGGCGTTAAGGGAAATATCCCCGAAGGTCAGCGAACCGTCGGCGGAGCTTAGATTTCTCCTTGACAGCGCACGAAGGCGCGCTAACAGCTCTTTGGTCATAAACGGCTTAGTAAGATAATCGTCCGCGCCGCTGTCAAGACCGTTCACCTTGTCGTCTAATTCTCCCTTTGCTGTCAGCATAAGTATCGGAGCCTTTATCCCCTTTCGCCGCGCACGGCGGGCTATCTCAAAGCCCGACATTCCGGGCAGCATTACGTCTAACACGATGAGATCGTAGATCCCGCTCAAAACCGCGTCCATTCCCGAATTACCGTCGGCGCGCCAGTCAACGTCGTATTTTTCCAGCCGCAGTATCTCGCAAAGCGCCTGAGCCATTCTTTTTTCGTCCTCAACAAGCAAAAGCTTCATATTTATCCCTCCGGATTTAATTATAGCACGAAAGATTGAAGAAAAATTGAACATATTAAAAAAGCCTCCGAAAAAATCGGGGCTTTGGCTTGAATACACGGTGAATTTCAGTGAAATGGGTTCGGTATATTATATGATAATCTCCCGCCCCGCACGATTCGGCTGTTTACGCCGTTTCGAGATAAGGTTCGATATCGGAGACAGTGTGATGAAGCTCAACGACATTATCGAAGCAGAGGATATTGAAAATTGCATAAACGGGAAAGCCGATGACATACGGCTTTTGAAGCTGTACAAATTTATCGAAAAAGCTTGTCCGGAAAAAGCAAAAGGATTTGTCAGAGCATAACGCATTGCCTGCACGCGCGTTATAAGCGTCTTTCTAAATGATCTTATATCCGCCGTGAAAGATCCGAACATAAATAAAACCGTGTATTTTCAAGCATTTTGAAAGTACACGGTTTTAACGATGGTGGAGGCGAGGGGAATCGAACCCCGCTCAAAAGCTGCGTTTTAGCTTGAAT
>CANQCJ010000147.1 GCA_947589205.1 uncultured Ruminococcus sp.
ATCTGATAGCCTGCGCGAAAAACAAAATGCTCTCCTCGATAAAGCGCAACAGCCCGATACCGCAGAGCGATGAGGACGCTTCGCTTATCGCCGATACCGACGACGCCGAAGAAAAAATTCGGCTGGAGCTTTTTAAGAACGCTATGGAGCAATGCCTTTCGCCGCTCGAGAGGTCGGCGCTGTCGCTATATATGACGGGAATGAGCTACCGCTCTATCGCTTCAAGGCTCGGCGTTAATGAAAAGTCGGTCGACAACGCCGTCAGCCGCGCAAGGAAAAAGCTGAAAAATAAATTCGGCGGGGTCTGAGGACACGCCCGTTTACGCGCAAATAGCTCAAAGCAGAGCGCTGTCAATGTCAGAGATGCCGGGGCAGAACCGGCTTGGCGCAAATTACATCAAGTATGCTTTGGGGGGAAGACGCCCGAACATTCGGAAAGGTTAGGTTTTTTATCATGTACGAGGACAAGACATTAGTTTGCAAGGACTGCGGAAAGGAATTTGTTTTCACTGCGGGCGAACAGGAATTTTACGCCGACAAGGGCTTCGTCAACGAGCCGCAGAGATGCAAGGAATGCCGCGCAGCACGCAAGCAGGGCGCAAGAGGTGAAAGACAGATGTTCACCGCTACCTGTGCAGCCTGCGGAGGTGAAGCGGTCGTGCCTTTCAAGCCCCGCGAGGACAGACCGGTCTATTGCAGCGACTGCTTTGCTAAAATGAAAGAAGCTGAATAATTTTTATCCTTAAAAAATGACGGCGGTTCGTTAAATGAGCCGCCGTTGTTTTTATTTGTATTCTAATGAAAAATCTCTGAATTTAGATTTGCCGCCGACCGCGTAAAGCCCTATCATTACGCCGGTGAAGCCCTCCGCGACCTCGGTCGAAAGATATTTCGCCGCCGCGCCGCCTAAGAAGATCTCCTTGCTGTCGGTGCGGACGTAAAAATCATACCGCGTGCTGTTGGTGCGGACGATAAGCTCAGTTTCCTCATCGCAGACCGGGATAGAATTTGTCACCTGCTTTATACCGCCGATGTTGAGCTTTAACGCCGCGCGGCAGTCTTTTATGAAAAGATCGTAGTGCTCGCTTTCGCAGGCATAGAGCGTTACGCCCGCCTCACCCTTTGACGAGACATTTACTTTAAGCTCAAAGTCAAAATCCCGCTGGCGCAGGGCGATAAACGTCGGCGAAGCCGCTCGGTCGAGCGTTACCTCTGAACCGTTAAGCTCGGCGATACCGTTTTCAAGGTCAAATTTATAATTATCCATATTCGGCTTGCGCATAAAGCACCAGTCGAGACCTATCCCGGTGTTTTCAAACGTGTAAAGCTTCCTCTGCTCCTGCGTGAAATCGCCGTCTATCTCGTATTCAAAGTCCGCCGTGCCGTCTTTTCCCGCGCTCAGCCTGCCGCTTTCGTCAAAGCGCGCCGGGATAAGGAACACCTCTCGTCCGAGTGTGTGATAAGCCTGCCAGAGAGCTATCTGTCGGAATCCGAGACAGAGTATATGCCAATTGCCGTTATTGTCGCAGACAAGATCGCCGTGGCCAATGCCTTGGATAATATGCGGAGCTTTGTTGCGGTTGGTGAGTATCGGGTTGTTGTTATCGCTGACGAACGGTCCCCATACGCTTTTGGAACGCGCGTAGGTTATCATGTGCCCGTATTCTGTGCCGCCCTCGGCAGCCATTAAATAGTAATATTTGCCGATCCTGTACATATGCGGACTTTCGATAAATCTTCCGCCCGAGCCGCTCCAGATACGCTTGCTCTCGCTCAGCTTTTTGCCTGTGGCAATATCTATCTCGCACTGATTTATGCCGTTTATGCCGTCAACATAGTCGCCGTTGCTGATGAAATAGCATTTTCCGTTTTCAAAAAACAGCGAGGGGTCAATGCCGCCTTGGTCGACTTTTATCGGGTCGGACCATTCGCCGTAAATATCGTCGGTGTAAACGTAAAAATTTTCGCCGGTCGAATTGTTGTTCGTCACCATGTAGAATCTGCCGTCATTGTAACGGATAGTCGGCGCGAAAACTCCGCCGGAGCTTCTTACGTTGTCAAGCATTACCTGCGTCGGACGCGTCAGCACATGACCTATCTGCCTCCAGTTTACAAGATCCTCGCTTTCAAAAAGCGGAACGCCGGGGAAGTATTGGAAGGAGCTGCAAACAAGATAGAATTTTCCGTTCGCTTCGCAGACCGACGGGTCGGGGTAGAAGCCTTTTACTACCGGGTTTGTATATTTCATACCGCCTCCGCAAGTCTTTCAAGCGATTCGGCGCAGGCAAGCTTTACTGCGCATACGAAAATATTCATCGCCTTTTGCAGCTCGTCAGTGGACGGGAAGGTCGGGGCGATCCTTATATTGCTGTCGTCCGGGTCGATGCCGTAGGGGAAGGTCGCGCCCGCGTCGGTAAGCGTAACGCCCGCCTTTTTGCAAAGCTCAACGATCCTCTTGGCGCAGCCCTTGGGGCTGTTGAAGCTTACAAAATAACCTCCGCGCGGCTTCACCCAGCTTCCGATGCCGAGCGGCGCAAGCTCGCGCTCTAACGTGTCGGTAACGATGTTGAATCTCGGCTCGAGTATCTCTCTGTGCTTTTGCATATGCGCGAGCATATTTTCATAATTGCCGAAAAACAGGACGTGTCTTATCATATTCAGCTTGTCATAGCCGATAGTCTGTACCGCCATGAGCGATTTTATATGCTTTAAATTGTTTTGGCTTGCAGCCATTATCGCAACGCCGCCGCCGGGGAAGGTCACCTTAGAGGTGGACGCGAACATATAGACCATATCCTCATTGCCGGTCTTTTTAAGCTCTTCAAAGAGATTGAGCAGATGGTCATGCTCGTCGGTCAGGTGGTGGATGCAGTAGGCGTTATCCCAGAAAATGCGGAAATCCTTGGCCTTCGGCTTCAAAGCCGCCATTCTTCTGACCGTCTCATCGGAATAGGTTATACCGGTCGGATTTGAATACATCGGCACGCACCAGATACCCTTTATCGAATCGTCCGTGCTTACAAGGCGTTCTATCATATCCATATCCGGACCGTCCTCGTTCATCGGAATGTTTATCATCTCGAAGCCGAAGAGCTTTGTTATCTCAAAGTGGCGGTCATAGCCGGGAACGGGGCATAACCATTTTACCTTGGGGCAGTCCTTCCACGGGGTCATGCCGTCGAGCACGCCGAAATTATAGCAGCGCGAAACGGTGTCGTACATTATATTAAGGCTTGAATTTCCGAAAACGATAACGTCGTCGGGCGAAACGCCGAGCATCGGCGCGAAAAGCTCCTTTGCGGCGGGTATGCCGTCGGGTTCGCCGTAGTTGAAATAGGTGTCTCCCATTACCGACGCGTGAGCGGAATTAAAGCTGTCGAGCATAGGCATCGAGAGCTTGAGCTGTTCCGAACCCGGCTTTCCTCTCGCCATATTCAGCGAAAGAGCCATATCCTTATAGCCGTCGTATTCCTTAGTTACCGCGCTCAAAAAATCATCAAGCTCACGCTTGTTCATTTGTTCAAGCTTCATAAAAATATTCCTCCAGACATTAAAATGATCTAACTATCTAATATTATATAACACAAAAAGAAATTTTGCAAGTATTTTTTATTAACTTGCAAAAAATCGTTACTTTATATATATTGGCGGTAAAAAAAACCCGCAGAATGGGCATTTTTTATAACATTAAACAAAATGCTATGAATATGCCCGAACCAAAAAATGCAAAAACCCCCGACAAAAATTGCCGGGGGATCAATTAGTCTTGGCGGTCTCTGCGCTTTAAAATACTTAGGTAGATAATGTGGATAATTATTGTCAAAATTATCAGCAGGATACCCGAAATAAGAATTATAAGCTCAAAATTTATCGCGCGGTCGAGCATGGAATTGAACAGCTTGGTAATTGCGGCGTAGGTGTATTCGCTTCGCATAAAGAAGCCGTCGAAGAATTTTTTCTGTTTAAGAAAGAAAAGCGGAATGAGCAGTGCGGCGGAAGCGGTGAAAAGTATCGAGCCGTACCAGTAGGTCATATCGCGCGGGTGGTGACGGTTTATTATGCACATTATTATTATGCACAGCACTATAAGTCCGAGAGAGCCGAACATAGCGAGCCTTACATAGGGCAGATAGGTGTGTATTTTTTCCATCGCCGAGGAATTAGCTATGCGGTTGAAGAGTATCGCGTCGAGACGGGTGCTGACCTGCTGTTCGGCGGTCTCTACCGTATGGTCGATAAAATCGTAATACTCGTCGTCTTTTTCTATTTTGTTCGACTCGGAATATTCTTCGATATAGTCGGTGATGCTTTTTTCAAGCGGAGCAAAATCGTACTGCATTTCCGGCTTGGGAGCGTTGGGGTCGGAGATATATTCGAGCGAATCTATGACGATGCGGTTGACCGACTGAGTTATGCTGTCCTCGGTTATCGGCTTTGTGAAAACCTCCTTGGGGATATTGGTCGGGGTCGAGAGGTAGCCGAAATAGGTGTCGAGATCCTCGCAGATCTTGGCGGGCGCGCCGCTCTTTGCGATAGCTTCGGTATAAATATCCGGCTTGAGCAGGGTATTCGTCACAAAAAAGCAAAGCTGCAAAATTATGAGCGCGGCAGAAGCGATCAGCGAGAAAATTATCATCGACGGGTAGTGGTAGAGCCTCTTCACTCGTCGCTCACCTCTTTCCACTGTCTGTCGGTCAGCTTGCAGATAAACGCAAGACGGTATCTTGAAAGTCCGAGACGGTTTTCGTTGTAGCAGGTGTAAAGAGTAAGTCGGTCGTCGTCGGTCGGTTGAACGTAGGTGGTGTCGGTCTCTTCAAAAATAACGCTGTCGGTTATCTCGTAGGTGAGCTTGCAGTAATCGGTCTCCAATGTTACGATATCGCCGATCTCGCAGTCGAACAGGTGGTAGAAAACGGTGTAGTTATGACCGGCGATAACGCAGTTTCCGTAATTTCCGATAAATACCGAACCGTTGTACCAGCCCGCGCCGTTTTGCAAAACGTCGTCTGTCGTGCCGGCATAGACCGGAACGTCTATAAGTCCCGCGTTCTCGCAGTTAAGAGTAGCGTAATAATCGCCGTAGTAGGGATAAATTATCGTATGCTTGCCGACCTTTTCGTCCTCTACCTCTTTTTTTATGACAGGTGCGTCGTCGTCTCTGTATTTGTTGAGCGTTCTGAGGTTTTCCGGCTGTTCGGAAACAGACGGGAAAGCCATTTGCGCGTAAGGCTTTATTTTTGAATAAGGCTTGTTAAGCAGGATAATGCTCAGACAGCAAATTATCGTCAACATCAAAAAAGGTGTGAGAACAAATGTTATTGTCCTCAACACCCGATTTGACGAAGAATGTTTATGACGATGAGTATTGCTGTCCGCAGAAGCGGATCTTTTTTTACTCATGTTTATTACACTCCGAATTGTTTAAGTATCAGGCTCTGCTCTTTCTGGCAACTACGACTACGCCGGTAGCAGCGAGTACGAGTGCGAGACCTGCGCAGGCGATAACGCCCGAATTAGCGTCCTGCTCGGCAACTATTCCGCCGGTGTTAGCAACGGCAGAGGTGGTCACGTTAGTAGCAGGAGTGCCCTTGCTGTCAGTGTCCTTCTTGAC
>CANQCJ010000148.1 GCA_947589205.1 uncultured Ruminococcus sp.
AAGAACCGGCGGCGTTTTGTTCGGTGTCGGCTATCTCCACGCGGCGCTGAGCTATCCTTTCGTTAAGCTCTGTTATTTGCAGACCTATGCGTTCAAAGTCGCTTTCGCCGTCCTTTATCGCCTGTTCGGCGCGCCGAGCTTCCTGCTCGTGAGCTTGTATATCCTTTAAAAGCTCCGCCTGAGCTATTTTAAGCTCCGAAAGAGCTTTTTCCTCTGTGCTCCGCTCTTCAAGCGCGTCTGCTCGCGCCCGCCTTGTTTTTTCAAGCTCTGTTTCTAATTCGCTTATCCGCTTTGCCGTTTCGACGGACAGCTGCGCGGCGTCGTCTGCGCTCTGCTTAAAGTCGGTCAGCTGCGCGTTAAGCTTCGCGATACGCCGTTTTATCTGCTCCTCGCCGCCGTCGAAGCTTTCAAGCAGCTCGCGGCATTTTTGCAGCTCCATGCCTTTAACGAGCCTTTCTTCATCGAGCGCGGAAGCTTTTTCGCGTTCTCCGTCAAGCTGCGCCGTAAGATTTTTCACCTCCGCCGCAAGCCTTTCACCGTTACCTTTGAGCGTACTCAGCTTTTCTTCAAGCGTTTTGCTTTGCTTCTTTATATCGGCTATCTCGTTTTTTCTTGTCAGCAAGCCGGCGCTTTTTGAAAGGCTTCCGCCGGTGTAAGCACCGCTCGTGTTCACTATCTGCCCGTCAAGGGTAACTATCCTGAATTTATATCCGTATTTTTTAGCGATCGCCGAAGCCGAATCTATGTCCTCGGCAACAGCCGTTCTTCCGAGAAGATTTTTTATTATCCCCGCATATTTTTCGTCAAAGCCTACAAGCTCGCTTGCAAGCGCAATGTATCCGTTCTCACCGTTCGGACGGCTGTCAAGCTCTCTGCCCTTAACCGACGTTATCGGCAGAAATGTCGCTCTGCCCTTGTTTTCGTCCTTTAAAAGCTTTATCGCCCGTTTCGCGCAGCTCTCGTCGCTTACGACTATGTTTTGCAGCGCGCCGCCGAGAGCGGTCTCTATCGCCGCCGAATACTCGTCCTTTACCGTGATAAGCTGCGACAGCGTTCCGTGTATCCCCGAAATGCGCCCCTTTGAAGCCGCTCCGATGATGTATTTAACGCTGTAGGCAAAGCCCTCCATGGCGTTTTCAAGATCGTTAAGGATATTCAGCCGCTGTGAAAGCTCCTTCAGCTTCAGATCGGTTTCGGAATATTCCCCGCGCGCTTCGTTCAGCTTTTTTTCTCTTATGGCGCAAAGCCTTTCAAAGCCGGAGGTCTTGTTTAAAAGCTCGGTTTTTTCGCTTTCTATCCCTTCAAGCCTTGTCTGAAGCTCCTTGACCCTTTCGGTCTGTTCGGCTTTCAGCTTCAGCTGTCTTTCCTTTTGCGCGCCGAGAGCTTCTATCGAGCTTTCTGCGGAGGCTATGGAATTCTTCGCGTTTTCAAGCGCAAATTCCGCTGACGCCGCTTTTAAGCGCAGATCGTTTACCGCGTCGTTTGTCCGCGCCTCGATATCATTCAGCTTCTTTTCCGTCTCGGAAATCTCATTCAAGCGTTTTTCGCTTTGCTCTATATTTTCTATCGACCTGCCTTGTTCGATTTTAAGCGCGTCAAGCTTTTTTCTGTGTGCTTCAAGCTCGCTTAAAAGGCGTTCGCCGCCGTTTTCGGCGCGTTTTCTTTCGGTCTCAAGCTCGTTTATTTTTGCAAAAAAATGCTCTATATCGTTTCTCATTACCGCAGCCCTCGCCGCGGCCTCGGAGCTTTCAAGCTCTATCGAATGTATCTCTTTTCTTTTGTCCGCGATTTTTTCTTCCCACTGCGCGGCGTTGGCAAAGGTCTCGCTTATCTCGTTTTCGAGCTTGTCGAGCTTATCGTTTATGAAATCGTACTGCTGTCTTAGCAGCGTCAGGCGTTCCTCGCTTTCCCCTTGCATTTTCATAAGCGCGTTCATGCGCCGCGTCCACAGCGAGATCTCGAGACCGCTTTTTTCATCGTCGAGAAGCTTAAACTGCTTTGCCTTTTCGCACTGCTTTTTAAGCGGCTCTATACGCGAACCCAGCTCGCTCAATATATCGTTAAGTCTGCTGATATTGTCCTCTGCCTTTAAAAGCTCGCGTTCGGTCTCCTCTTTTTTTGAGCTTAGTTTGGTTATCCCCGCCGCCTCATCGAAGATCGTCCTGCGCTCGCTCGCTTTGCTTGAAACTATCTCGCTTATCCTTCCCTGACCGATTATCGAATAGCCGTCCTTGCCGAGACCGGTGTCCATAAACAGCTCGTTTATGTCCTTTAGCCTTACCTGACTTCCGTTTATCTGATATTCGCTGTCGCCGTTTCGATAAAGCCTGCGCGAAACGCTAACTATCTGCGAATCGTTTTTAAGCGCGCCGTCGGCGTTGTCTATAGTCAGCGTGACCTGCGCCCATGACGCTTTTTTTCTGTAGGGCGTACCCGAAAAGATCCCGTCCTCCATCGTCTCTCCGCGAAGAGAGCGGGAGGATTTTTCGCCGAGCACCCATTTCATGGCGTCGGCAATATTGCTTTTTCCGCTTCCGTTAGGTCCTACCACCGCAGTTATGCCCTTTGTGAAAGTCAGCTTCGTTGCGTCCGGAAAGGACTTGAAGCCGCAAAGCTCAAGTGATCTCAAATACATTATAAACGTCCTTACCAATTTTTAGAAAATATTTTTCTATACTTTTATCAGTTTTTATTTCAAGCTCTTTTCCGAGAGCGTGAAAATAACCTTTATTGCATTTTTTGTGTCCCGATACAAGGCTTACTGCGTTCGGCGAAACGCTTACCTTTATCCTGCTTTGTCCCAAGCTGTGCCGTTCTATGCAGTCTCTGTAAAGTCTGCTCTCGCAAAGCTCTCTGAACGCGGGGTGATAAAATCCCCCGACAAGCGAAGTCTCCACAAGCTCCGAAGCGTGAAGCCCGACCTTTATCACCTTTATATTCCTTGCGTAAAAAAGCTTCATCGCTTCAACGCTAAGCTCGACCGCCTTGTCAAACTCAAACGGTTTATACTCTCCGCTTTCAAAAAGCTCCGCGAGCCTTGTGCCCTTTATGATGACCGTAGGATAGATCCTCACCGTGTCGGGTGCAAGCATTGCAATGCGCCGCATAGTTTCGCGCTCGTCGGCTTCAGAGCTTTTGTAAAGCCCTATCATCATTTGCAGCCCAAGCTCAAAGCCGTGAGCTTTTATGAGCCTCGCCGCCGTTTCTATCTGCTCTGCGGTATGACCGCGCTCGTTGGCTTCAAGAACGCTGTTACTCATCGACTGCGCGCCGAGCTCTATCGCCGTCACATTGTATTTTTTTAGCAGACTGAGCGTTTCATCGTCGATATAGTCCGGTCTGGTCGATATCCTTATACCGGAAAATTTGTCCTTGCCTATAAACGGCTGAGCCGCTTGAAGCAGCTCCGTCATATATCCGCGTTCTATCGCCGTAAAGCTTCCGCCGAAAAAGGCTGCCTCGCTGTCGTGCGAAACGCTTGAATTTTTCAGCGCATCGGCGCAGATCCTTTGAACGTCGTCGGCGCGGGGTATAAAGCTTTGACCGGTTATAGATCTCTGGTCGCAGAAGGAGCACATATGCGGACAGCCTATGTGCGGCACAAATATCGCGATATTCGCTTTGCTCATCAGCCGTCTATCCCCATAAGCCGCAGAGCCTGACAAGCCGCCGCCTGTTCTGCGGACTTTTTAGACCTGCCCTCTCCCTCGCCGATAACGCAGCCGTTTAACAGCACCTGTATCACAAACCGCTTGTCGTGATCCGGTCCCGATTCGCTCTTTAAGAAATATTCCACCTTTTCCTCGGGATTTCGCTGTATGACCTCCTGCAATACCGTCTTAAAATCGTGAAAGCTCTTAGCTCCGGCGGGGGTAATGTCCTTCGGGATAAATTGAAGCACATATTCTCTTGCCGCTTCAATGCCGCCGTCGAGATATATCGCGGCTATTACCGCTTCAAACGCGTCGGAAACTATTGACGGACGTGTTCTGCCGCCTGTCATTTCCTCGCCCCTTCCGAGGAAAATATGCGCGCCCAGGTCTATTTTTTTTGAAAATTCAAACAGCGAGCTTTCGCATACGAGCGAGGCGCGCAGCTTTGTAAGCTCTCCCTCGGGGATATGCTTAAAATGCTTGAATATATGATCCGAGACAACGATAGACAGCACCGAGTCGCCTAAAAATTCCAGACGTTCGTTGCTTCTTCTCGTTTTCTTGCTTTCGTTTGCATAGGACGAGTGAGACAGCGCTTCATAAAGCAGCTCTTTGTTTTTGAAGCTGTATCCCATCAGCGTCTGCAAATGCTCCATTGATTCGTTTTCGTTCATTTTGCTTCTTCCTTTTTCATCTGAGCGAGCGCGTCCGTTATCTCCGCGATAACTCCGTTCTCGGTAAACAGCTTAGCTTGTCTTACCGCGTTGTAGAACGCTTTGGCGTCTGAGCTTCCGTGCGCTTTTATGACAGGCCTTGCCGTGCCGAGAAGCGGTGCGCCGCCGTATTCGCTGTAATCTACTTTTTTCTTGAAATTATTTATCCCGTCCATTATCATAAGCGCGGCGAGCTTGTTTTTTACCCCGCCCTTGAGAATGGTCTTAAGCTCTCCGGAGAAAAATTTTCCCATGCCCTCGTAGAGCTTGAGCATTATGTTCCCGGTAAAGCCGTCGGTAACGACAACGTCGGCGTCGCCGAGCGGGACCTGTCTTGCTTCTATGTTGCCGATAAAATTGATCGGTGCGTTTTCAAGCATAGAATAGGTCGAAAGCTCCAGCTCTCTGCCCTTTGACGGCTCCGCGCCGATATTCGCAAGCGCGACCCTCGGCGAATCGACGTTCATTATCTTGTTCATATACGCCGAACCCATTATCGCGAACTGCGTGAGCATTTCGGGACGGCAGTCGGCGTTCGCGCCGCTGTCGAGCAGCATGGCGGGCGCGCCAGCGGTGGGAAGCACCGTTGCAAGCGCGGGACGCTTTATGCCTTTTATCCTGCGCACTATCATAGTCGCACCGACTACCAGCGCGCCGGTAGAGCCTGCCGAAACGAAAGCGTCTCCCTCGTTATCCGCAAGCATTTTAAGTCCGACCGCCATAGAGCAGTCCTTTCTTGTTTTAATGACAGCGGTAGGCTCTTCGCAGACGTCGATCACCGTTTCGGCGTGACGAATTTTGAGCGAAGAGATATCGAGCCTGTTGTCGGCGGCGCACTGCTTGATTTTTTCTTCGTTGCCGACAAGAGTAACATCTATCCCAAACTCATTGTGCGCGTCGAGCGCGCCCTTTATCACTTCAAGCGGCGCATTGTCTCCGCCGAAAGCGTCTATAACTATGTTCATGCTGCTTTATCCTCCTTTTTATTTTTGAAATATCTTATAATGCAGGCGACAGCGCAAACGACAGCCGCTATTGCCGTTACCGCGAAAAAGCTCTGAAAGCAGATAGGCAGAAGCGCGTTGAATACCGTTACCGCAAGCACGTATTTTTCCTGCATATCCGCAAGACTGTAGATCGCATATCCCAGATAGCAGCAGATAAACGACATTACATTGTGTATAACAAATCGGTACATCATCTGCTTGGGCGT
>CANQCJ010000149.1 GCA_947589205.1 uncultured Ruminococcus sp.
AAAAATGTTCTCGATGCAAACGCTTAAATTCTTGCTTTTTCACGCTTTTTTGCAGGTTTTAAGCGTTTAAAATATGTGGAAGGAGTATGTAAAAAATATGAAAAAACGAATGTTAAAGCCGTTCGCGGTGTTGGCGGCAGGCTCAGTCATGCTGATGTCCGGCGCAGTTTCCGCTTCGGCGATGACCGTTTCGCAGGGCATAAGCGCAGAGCTTTCCGCGGACAGTCAGACGGACAGCGGAGCTGAAATAACCGGCTCTGTCAAAAACAGCAACTACTACGATGTTGACAACATAAGCTGCGAAGCGACAATTACCTCGGGCAGCGCGACACTCTCCGGCGAGACGAAAAAGGACGATTTTTCGATAAAGTCCGGCGAAAGCGGCACGCTGACGTTTTCACTTTCGCTTGACAACGCCGGCGAAGCTTCGACTGCCGACAGCTCAAAGGCCGACAGCTCAAAAGCCGAAGCCTCAAGCTCCGACAGCGCAGCCAAACCGACCGACAGCGTTTCAAGCTCGTCCGTAAGCAGTTCGACTGCAAGTACTTCGAGTACTTCAAGCGCCGCGACTTTGACCTCCGGCACGCCCACTGCTAACCCCAACACCGGCGGAACGATGGGCAAGGCCGCTGCAGCGGCGGCAGCTATCGGAACGGCTTCGCTTGCCGTTTACGCAGTTTTCAAGAAGAACAAGAAAATGTTATCTCTCGCGGTTTGCTGCGCGATGGCTTCATCGGTGCTCTGCACCTCTCTGCCGGTCTCCGCGCTCGAAGCGCAGGAGGGTTATCTCAGCATAACCGACACGCTGGAGCTCGATATCAACGGCGAGACCGTGACGGTCGAGCTGACGGTAGTTTTCCCCGACCAGCCGATACACGACAACAGCGAAGAGGATATTCAGCGTCTCAACAACGGTGAAGCTTCTATCGTAAGATACGACAAGACCGGAAGATTGGCATTTATCGGCGGAAAATACACCGATTACAAGGTCACCGACCCGGAAAGCGCGATGAGCTCTCTTGCCGCGCTTTACACCTTGCTTGATGCTAAGGACAACGATATCACGATGAACCTCACGAGAGTTGACACTGCCGACAACGGCGATGTTTTCTACACCTTCGAGCAGAACCAGGGTCTCGCGATAGTTTCCGACGCCTACATAAAGATCGGCACAGACAAGGACGGAAACACCATCTGCCTGTCAAGCTCTATCGACCCGGAAGCTACCGCTATAGCGGACTTCGACGAAGCGGATGCGGAGGCTTCGCTGGTAACCGCGATAGAGACTGCTAAAAAGTACGCGGACGAGAACAACTGCTCATTCATTGCCGATGCAAAACCTGAATATGTGATCCACAACAACAGCTTGGGCGAGCCTCAATACTGCTGGGTATTCTATCTTAAAATAAACGATACCGTCAATGCACAAAATACCAACGGCACCGACAGCGCGGGATTCCTGAAGGTATTTATAAATGCCGTAACCGGCGAGTTTTATGATGCTGTAAATGTTTCCTCTGCAAACTACGGCAACGGCGACCCGGAGGAAAACGACGTTTATTTCAAAAATGAAACTCAGCTTATGGAATTTACCGACTATCTCGGAAACAAGGTCGAACTGCCTGTAGCGCAGAACGAAAACGGCTACTATTTTGTAGACAACGAGCGCAAGATCATCTGCATTGACAGCGACAAGACCTACACCGATAACGGCAGCGAAATGTTAGATATAGTCCCCTACACCTTCTCATCACCCGAAGAGCTGAGCCCGGTATTTGTCAGCGTTTTTGAAAACATGAGAAAGATCTATGATATGTACAAATCCGAGGGCATAGATTCCGTAGACGGTCACGGAATACCGCTCGCGATAGGCTTCGGCTTCCCCGGCGAGGGAGAGGATCCGATAAACGCCTGCTATATGGCAAACATCGGCGGTTTCGGTTGCTTCCTGTTCAGCGATACCTATATAAGCGTGAGTATTGACGTTGCGGGCCACGAATTTACCCACGCGGTAAGACGTTCGCTCAACTGCGCGAGCGCATATCAGAACAACACCGGAGCTATGGAGGAAGGCTATGCCGACATTCTCGGAAATCTTCTTCAGCTCAAGATAGAACCCGATATCGCAGACTGGTACATCGCCGAGACGTGCGGTCAGCCTATCCGTTCTTTAGCCGATCCTCACGAGTTCTGCCAGCCGGAATATATCGGAGATATGTTCTATGTAATGAATTCCCGCTTTGTATATTCTACGACCGATGATAACGGCGGAGTTCACACCAACAGCTCAGTCATCGCACACGCCTGCTATGAAATGACGAACACGGCAGGAATAAATGTTGAGGACAACTTCGACATCTGGAAGTACACGCTCAACACGCTCACACCTATCTGCGAATTTAAGCAGGCTTCCGAAATGGTATACTTTGCAATGGACCGTCTCGGAATGAGCGACAAGAAAGCCGACGTACAGGCGATATTTGAAAAGGGCAGATTGAGCAACGACACAACATCGTGGGAGGGCTACGAAACGCCCGAAGGCGCGGTCAAGCTCGATTTCGTTCTTGAAAACGCTCCCGCCGATTACGAATGGGCTGTAATTTACGCATATGTGACAGAAAGCGGCGTTAAAACTGCTACCATCACCTCCGATGCAAACAATGTAGCTCAGTCGTTCGTTCCCCCGCAGGAGCAGGCGATAGTTTTCATAGTAATTGTGCAGGACGGCGAACAGACGCCTATCTCTGTATTTGAACAAGGCTATGCGCCCATTCTTGAGGACACAACGATCACATACGATTACAACGACCTTCCTGCTCAGGCAGCCGGTTAAAAGATTTTTTATCGGGGCGGTGTCTTAAACGGCATCGCCCTTATTTTATAATAGGAGCTGAAAAATATGGTCTTTGACGAAATAATAAAAAAGCATTTAAAAACCGAGGAAGAAGCCGAAGAATTTTTAAACTATGCCGCGAACAAATTTGTTAAGGAAAATACCGCGGAGCCGGAGAATGATGAAATTCTTCAAAAGCGTTGGAACGAGATAGTAAGCTTTGCGAATATTTTCGGAGCGGCGGGCGCGGTAAACACGCTCATCTGTCCCAAACGCCCGGTGGAATTTAACGATCCGAACAGCGTTAAAATAGAAATGTACGATTCCTTTTGCGGTAAAATTATGATACTCTCTATTGCAGACACCAATGATTTTGAAACGTTTATAACCAACGCCGTCTATAAGGGCGTAAGACCCGAACACCTTTCCGAGACCGGGGCGGCGTTTATCTCCGGCAAGACGACGCGCATAATCGCGCTTTCGGCAAAGCCCTACAGCAACGTTCCCGCGGAGGAAATAGGGCTGAGCGAAAAAGAATGGGCGCAAAAGTCGCTGCTGATAAGGCGCGGTCACGAAGCTACTCACTACTACACCAAACGCCGTTACGGAATAAGCGAAAACAACCTGCACGACGAGCTTATGGCGGACTTTTTCGGCGTTTACGAGGCCTTCGGATATTTCAAAGCAGAGCTTATGCTGCGCTTTTTCGGACTGATAGAGGGCTCGGGCGGACGGCTGCGGTTTTATATCGGCACATTGAGCGAAAACACACAAAACGCCGTCCGCGAGACCGCGTTTGTCTGCGCCGAAAATCTTGAAAAATGGTCGCTTACCGAAAGCTTTTCCGCCATGACGAGAGAGGAGCGCACCGAAGCTCTCTGCCGCGCGGGGATAGGCGGTATCTATACAAATAAAATTTAGGCATAAAAAAAGACCTGCGAACGGTTTTAGGTAAAAACGCAGGTCTTTATTATTTTGCCGCAAGAAGCATTTTTATACACTTGGATAATAATAATTCAAAGGGAGGAGTTTCTTGTGCGGATCTTTCAAAAATGCTCCTTACGGGATCTTTGGAAAAGCTTATCGAATTTATTCGCTCGGATCAAGCTCCATACCGCTTTGCTTAGCTATTTCGATAAGCTCCTCCGGAGACTTTACCGCCCTCATTTTTTCTTTCATATCCCTTCCTCTTTTCCTTTTCAGCTTCCGCCGTATTTTTCCAAAAATTTTTCAAATGTATCTTCAAGCCTGCCGTATCTTTCCGATACCGACGAACAGCCGCCCGCCGCCTGTTCAAGCTCGTCGTCCGACAGCTCCATAGCTTCGCTCAGTCTCGAATAAAGCTCGCTTGCTTTTTCGCTGCTGAGCGTTATACCGTATTCTGAGACAACGCTTTTCAATTCCTCGGCGGATCTTGCTTCTATCGCCCTTGCAAACATTCCGTTGATCATACTATCCCTCCCGAAAAAATTTTCATTCCGGATATGCGCCGTAAATGGTTCGCCGCCGCTTTAAGAACTTGTTCTCAAAGAAACCCCCTGCGGCGGCGTCCACTTTTATTGCTTATCTGAAAAAAGCTTTATTTCATCGGCATTTCTCCTTTACGAAATATTTATCATATCGGCGCGCTGCGGTATTCCGCACCGTTATGAACCTTTTTGTGTACGCTTTTATGTCTTTATACGATAAAGCAATATGTTTTGTTAGGCTTTGAAAAATTTTTTTGAAAAGGATCTATTTTGCCGAACGAATATTGAGCCTTATGCGCGTCATAAACGTCTGCATTTCCTCGTTGAACCTGAAGCTTGCGCTGCCGTCGTATTTCTGCGCGGTATGTGCTATGCTCCTGAGTCCGTAGCTTTTGCCGGTGCGCGAGCTTGTGAACGCTTCGGCGGGCGAAAAGCCGTCGGAGGTCTGATAGCGGCGGTCGATGCTCACTTCATTGCAGGAATTTGATATCTCTATAGCAAGCGACCCCTGCACCGTGCCTATCTGCACGTCTATACGCCGTTTTCCGGGAAAATTCTTGCAGGCTAAAAGCGCGTTTTCCATAGCGTTTCCGACCATAACGGTAAGGTCGGCGGGTTCGATGTCTATATCCCCGCATTCGGCGTGAACGGTGCAGCTTATATCGGCCTCTCTTGCAAGAGCTATGTAATATTGCAGCAGACCGTTTATTATCAGATTCCTGCAATACACCTCGTTTTCTCTGCTGACGGTAGTATCTATAAGACTTGAAAGATACCGCTCCATCTCATCGAGCTGACGCCTTTCGAGCATATCGGAAAGGGTGTTGTAATGGTGACGCATATCGTGGCGCATACGTCTCGTGTTTTCCATTTCTCTGACGATCTTTTCATATTGCAGCCGCTGTATCTCTATCGACTGCCGTTCGTCGCTGTCGCGCTTGCGGCGAACGGATTCGTTGAATATCAGCCAGAAAATGAATATCTGATTTATCGTCATAACGAACATGAACGGAAAAAATCCCGCCGAGCCGATTGCCATTCCGTAGGAGGTGTCATAATAGATTATGACCGTAAAATAAACGACCATAGATACGGTACATATCGCAAATTCACGCTTGATATTTTTCGGCTCGCTTATGCAGATATATTCCTTCAGCGGGTTTATAACGAACAGTATCGTTACCGGCACGAGTACCGCGTTATACAGCGCGTAGATAACGACAAAGCCCTCGGTG
>CANQCJ010000150.1 GCA_947589205.1 uncultured Ruminococcus sp.
GTTATCGGCACTGCCGTATTTATTTCCGGACGGCTGCCGTACTCCGAAACAAAGCTGTCGGGCAGCGCGCCCGAATAATAGCTGACCGCCGTCATTATAACGGCGCAGACCGCTCCGGTCACGGCGGCTATGCACCTTGACAGCCTTGCGGCAAGCGCGGCTTTTGTTTTTTTCAAAAAAGATCACCGTTCCTTTCCTTTTTTGTTCTTTAATTTTTCAACAAATTTATTTTTGACCGCTTTTAAAACTTCATTCAATCGGTCAAGCAAGTATTATTTTCATTGGCTCTTATGTAATTTTCTGCTTTTGCTTGATTTTTTTTTAATAGTATGTTATAATATAGTTCGTTGAGAATATTATAAAACATTTAAGAGGTATTTTATGTCAAAAAAAAGCAGACTCGATAAACAAAAGCAAGAACAAATAAGACAAAAAAAGCTCGCCGAATCAGACGAGCTTAAAGAAAAGGAAGCGGCTAAGCATAGAGAGAGCAAAAGCGCGAAAAAAATGCGGCGTGCGGCAAAGCGCGGCTATGCCAACATCTGGCTGACGATCTTTACCGTGATAATGCTGGGCGCGTTTGCATATTCGGGGTTTTTCTGGGGCGGCGTTACGGTAGTGGGTTCGCTCGAGGGCCTTGCCGAACAGATCTCACACAAGACCGCCTACATGATGCTCGGCGGGATAATCCTCATGCTTGCAGGGATATTCATTTCCCTCCGCAGACATTATAAGCTCCAGTCGCTTTTTGTCCTGCCGGGCTTCGCGCTGTATTTTTATTCGGCTAACGTCATAATAAACGACATTCGTCACGAGCTTTCCACCCGCGCCGTCGACCCGCAGCTTATCGGCATG
This sequence comes from uncultured Ruminococcus sp., assembly GCA_947589205.1. Taxonomy (GTDB): domain Bacteria; phylum Bacillota; class Clostridia; order Oscillospirales; family Ruminococcaceae; genus YE71. Next base: position 856 of record CANQCJ010000150.1, read on the forward strand.
GACAAGGACTACGTTTATCGGCACTATCCTATAATAATAACGGCTGCCTTTTCCGCGCTGATACTGCTTATCTCCGTTATCATAACGCTGAGAAAACGCCATAAACAAAAAATAGAGCGCGACAACGCTCCCGTGGAAAGTATCGTAAAAAACGATTGAATTTTTTATAAAGAAAAAGGAAAGGAAGAAAAAAATGCTGAAAAAAATAATATCCGCGGCTGTCTGCCTGCCTCTGCTGGCGTCCGCCGTGAGACCCTTGTGCGCCGCGCGCGCCGACAGCGCCGCACCGCTGCCGGAGGAATATTTGAACGTAAAAGACTTTGGCGCAAGGGGCACGGACGACAGGAGCGACTTTGAAGCGATACAGTCCGCGCTAAACGAGGCTCTTAACGCAGGAGATACCGTTACGGTATATATCCCCGAGGGAAATTATTTTCTTGACAACACTTTAAGGATATATTCAAACACTCATCTGCTGCTCGACGAAAACGCGCGGCTCATTCGTTCGGACGAGAGCAAATATATGCTTTCAAACGGCATAGACCCGAACGGCAGCGATACCGATTATAACCGTTCGCACGACATAACCGTCACCGGCGGCGTCTGGGACGGCAACGTCAACGACACCATGCTGGCAAAGGGCTTGGTGAAAATGTGGAACGCTAAAGACATAACCTTTGATAACACGATCTTCACCGAATGCTGCGGAACGCATTTCGTGCTCTTTAACGGCGTAAAGGACGTTAATATCACCAACACCGAATTTTGTGATTTTATCCCCTTTTCCGGAAGCGAAAGGCAGTACACCTCCCAGACAAAGGCAAAATTCAACTACCGCTACTGCGAGGCTCTGCATATAGATTTCCGCTCGCCGCAGGAGGATCCCGCCGGTATCGGCGTACCGTGTATAAACGTCACGGTAAGCGGCTGCAGGTTTTCAAACGTCCCCGCGGGCGTCGGAACGCACCACACTTACGATGAGATAGACACCCAGAACGTCAGCATTTTTGACAACACCTTTGAAAACTGCGCCTTTTACTGCGTGGACGCTTCAAGCTTTTCCTCCTTTGCGGTCTATGACAACGCCGCTTCAGGCTGCGGCGGACTTATCTACGCGGCGGATTCGACCGGCACGGTCAGCGGCAATACTTTAAACGCAGTAAGCGAGATAAAGGGCAGCATCTATTATCATTCCAAAGACACCAAATTCATACATTCGGCAAAGCTCACCAAAAACAGCCGCGTCAATATGAGCAATAATTCCTTGAGCAGCTCCTCCGGCTGCGGCATAGCCGCCGTCAACGGCGCGTATGTAAACGCGCGGGGAAATACCATAATAAACGCTTCGATAAACGGCATACTTATCCAAAACTGCACCGATTCGGATATTACCGAAAATACCATAAACGGCTGCGGCGAAAACGGCATTCTTTTAAAGAAAAATTCCAAGGTCGGCAGCATCGAAAGCAATCAAATATACAATGCCGGCGGCCACGGCATAGCGGCAAGCTCCTCCGCGATCGTTTCTTCTAAGAGAAATACCGTCTCAAACGCCGGCAAGCACGGGGTCTATCTTACTTCAAAAAGCAAAGCCGATATGAGATACGAACAGATAAGCGGCTGCGCTTCAAGCGGATTTTACGCCTCAGATCACTCCTCGCTGACCGCCTCGGACTGTCTTGTGTCCTTCTGCGGCGCGAACGCCTTTACCATAGCTTCAGGCTCAAACGCCGGCATATCCGATTGCAGCATTTACAAAAACGGCGGCATGGATCTGCGCGCGGCTTCGGCGGCGAAAAACGTCGTGTTTAAAAACAACGGCTCGGACAAGCGCAAAACGAAGATCTCAAAAAGCTGTTCGGTAAAGGTCTCGGCGCTGAAAAAAACGCTCGCCGGCATTAGGTTTGAAGCTTCTCTTATCGACGGCGAGCCCTTGGTAAGCTCTAAGCTTAAACAGGACAAGGATTTCACCGCCGATGTTGACGGAGAAAATATTTTGCTTAAGGGCATAGGCGATTATCGGGGAACGCTCGTCAAAATTTTAGAAAACTAAAAAACTGACGCGGCAGGCTTTTTATGACCTGCCGCGTTTTTGTTTTTTCACGGAAAAAACCATACACACAAATAGATCCGTAAGAATATATTATAATATCCCCCGCGCATGGGTCCGGGGCGCGGGCATAAGGAGGACAGCGTTATGAATGAAAACAAAAACAGACCGGTGTTTGTGGTAGCAGGCTCTGACAAACGACAGCTTTATGCAGCGATCCGCCTGAGCCGCTGCGCCGACGTATATACCTACAAGACAGACGGAAAAGCCGAGGGCGTAAAAGAGCTCGTTTCATTCGACGAGCTTGAAAGAAAAGCGGATATGCTGCTTTTGCCCATGCCCTGCGGGAACGGTCTTAATATTCCCTGCGCCTGCGGTCAGCTTACCTGTCGGGAGCTTATACCCTGCCTTGCCAAACGCGCTTTGGTTGCGGGCGGCAAAATGGGTACGGCTATGATAGAATATTTTAATTCCCTGGGCTTCGACACCGCCGATTATTTAAGGCGCGAGGAGCTTGCGGTAAAAAACTGCGTACCTACCGCCGAGGGCGCGCTCGCTCTTGCAATGAACGAGCTAGAGGTCACTATCCACGGCACAAGAACGCTTATCTGCGGCTGGGGAAGAGTCGCAAAGGCCTGCGCGAGACTTTTTGCCGCCGCCGGAGCTAAAGCTTCTGTAACGGCAAGAGACCGAGGTCAGCTTGCCGAAGCGGAATGCTGCGGCTTTGAAGCCTTTAGTCTCGATCAATTGTTTTTGCGCGCGGGCGGCTTTAAGCTGATAATAAACACGATCCCGGCTATGATACTTAACGAAGAGGTCATACGCGAAACTCAAAGCGGCTGCCTTATAATAGACCTCGCTTCAAAGCCGGGAGGCACGGACTTTGACGCCTGTGCAAAATATTCGCGCAGGGCTGTCCACGCCCTCTCTCTCCCCGGAAAATGCGCTCCCGTTACAGCGGGCGAGATAATCGCCGATACTGCGCTGAACATCTTTCATGAAAGGAGCGGCATAAATGTCACTTAACGGAATAAAAATAGGCTTTGCCGTAAGCGGCTCCTTCTGCACCTTCAAGCGTGCCTTCGAGCAAGCCGAGATCCTTGTAAACGCCGGCGCGAGCCTCACCCCGATACTGAGCTTCAACGCCGCCAATATCGACACGCGCTTCGGTACGGCTAAGGAAAATACCGAAAAAATAGAGAGCATATGCGGAGCAAGGGCTATAAAAACTCTCGAGCAGGCAGAACCGATAGGACCTAAAAAAATGTTCGATATTTTTCTTATATGCCCCTGCACCTCCACCACAATGGGCAAGCTTGCAAACGCCATATACGATACGCCGGTCACTCTCGGCGCAAAATCGCATCTGAGAAGCCGCAAAAACGTGCTGATAGCCGCCTCTACCAACGACGCGCTCAGCGCGGGCGCGAAAAACATAGGCGCGCTTTTAAATACAAAATATTATTTTTTCGTTCCTCTCGCTCAGGACGACGCCGTAAACAAACCGGCCTCGCTCTCCTGTGATTTTTCAAAGGTCCCGGAAGCCGTCCGAGCCGCTCTCGATAACGTACAGCTGCAGCCTATACTGCTTTAAAAAATTTTTCGCCGCACCGTGCATCAAACACAAGTGCGGCGAAAGCTTATTTCATGGAATCAATAATTTCGTTAGCCTTGGCATAGATCTCCCTTTCGTCCGCGCCGATGAAGAATTTTCCGTTTTCATAGAGTATCCTTCCCGCGCACATAGTCAGCTTCACATTGCTTTTGCTGCCGCTGTAGACGAGATTGTTCGCGATAGAATTGAGCGGCTGCATATTCGGCATGGAAAGATCTATAACGATAAGATCCGCCTGCTTGCCGGCCTCGAGCGTGTCGCAGCCGCTTAACCCCATAGCGTTGGCAGAGCCTACCGTCGCGGCTTTTAAAGCTTCAAACGCGGGACAGGCGGCAGCGTCGTTTTGCGCAAGCTTCTGCAAAGCGGTAAGCAAAAACATCTCTCTGAACATATCGAGACAATTGTTGCTTGCCGCCCCGTCCGTGCCGAGGGCGAGCTTAACGCCCTTTTCAAGCATACGGCATATCGGCGCGATACCGCTCGCAAGCTTTGCGTTTGAAGCAGGACAGCTTACCGCGTAAACATTTTTCTTTATAAAAATATCGAGATCATTTTCGGTCATATGAACGCAGTGAAAGCCCGCTCCGCCATAGTCGTAAATGCCGAGCGAATCGAAAAGCTCCGTCGGGGTCATGGAATATTTTTCGATACATTCCTTTACTTCCTTCATCGTCTCGGAATTGTGCACCGACACCGGCAGCTTATATTTTTTCGCAAGCTCCCCGATACGCGCCATAAGCTCATAGTCCGCGGTATATTCGGCGTGAAAGCCGAGACGGTAGGAGATAAGCTCGTTTTTGCCGTTGAAGCGTTCTATATAGTCGACAAGCCTTTCGGCGTTTTCACCGCCGCCCGAGACAGAACCGCACATGACCGCGCGAAAACCGCTCTCGATATTGGCTTTTGCAAAGTCCTCCGGGTAAAAATACATATCAAAGCAGGCGGTGATGCCGCTCGTTAAGTATTCAAGCACCGCAAGCTTAGTCAGCCAATAGATA
>CANQCJ010000151.1 GCA_947589205.1 uncultured Ruminococcus sp.
GTATCTCTTTTTGTCTCTTGTTAACTTTCTGTTAATTCTGATGTTTTTCTATTGACTTTTCATAGCCGGTCTCCTTTAACTTGTGTGTTGAACGTAAAAAATTTATTTTGCTGCTGCCAAAAATAAAAAACCCGATATAATATAATAAAGAGGACGACCGTCGCAAGCGGTGTTCCTCCATACGATGCTGCTTCTTTTTTTCGTCATGTGTTCCGATAAGGTCAATTACCAAATTTAAAAGCCCCGATATTTCAAGAACACTCATGGGTCTGAGCTAAGCTCAGACGGCGCGTTATGCGCTTGTCAGGCAGTCGCTTCAATATTTATTATAGCATACCTGTCTGAATTTGTCAATTGGTTTTTTTAATTTTCCGACAAACAAGCCGACCAGGCGCTTATTGCGGGGGATCTTCATTTCTAATTACTATCCCGCTGAAAAAACAGTTGACACACTCGTAAAAATGTGCTATAATTTTATTAACAAAATTTATAAGGGGAAGTCAAAAATGATGTTTCAAAAGGATATAGAGACGATGCCGCGTTCGCAGATAGAAGCTTTGCAGCTGGAGCGGCTCAAGAGTCTTGTAAAATATTGCTATGATAACGTGCCGTTTTATCATAAACGGCTGGACGAAGCGGGGGTAACGCCCGAGAAGATAAAGACATTGGCGGATATACGGTATATCCCCTATACCACTAAGGCGGATATGCGGGACAATTATCCGTTCGGACTTTTCGCCGCGCCGCAAAAGGATATCGTGCGCATACACGCTTCCTCGGGAACGACCGGCAAGCCGACCGTGGTCGGTTATACCGCGGGCGATCTCGATATGTGGTCGGACTGCATGGCTCGGCTCGTTATGGCGGCGGGCGCGGACGAAAATACTATCGTGCAGATCTGCTTCGGCTACGGACTTTTCACCGGCGCTCTCGGACTGCATTACGGCTTGGAAAAAATAGGCGCGACAGTCGTGCCGTCCTCGAGCGGCAACACCGAAAAGCAGATAATGCTGATGAAGGATTTCGGAACGACTGCACTCGTTTCAACGCCCTCCTATGCGCAGTACATCGGCGAACTTGCGCGCGAAAAGGGCGTGCTCGGCGACTTAAAGCTCGAGCTGGGCTTGTTCGGCTCGGAGGGCTGCACGATAGAGATGAGAAACGCCGTTGAAAAAACTCTGGGGCTTTTTGCGACGGACAATTACGGCATGAGCGAGCTGAACGGACCGGGCGTTTCGGGAGAATGCCGCGAGAGGTGCGGAATGCACATAAACGAGGATCATTTTCTGGCGGAGATAATAGACCCCGAAACGGGTGAGGTCCTGCCGCGCGGAAGCGAGGGCGAGCTTGTTGTAACAACTCTCACAAAGCGCGGAATGCCGGTCCTGCGCTACCGCACTAAGGACATAACAAGGATAGACTGCGAGACCTGCGCCTGCGGCAGAACGTTCGCGAGAATGGAAAAGCCCAAAGGCAGAAGCGACGATATGCTGAAGATCCGCGGCGTAAACGTGTTCCCCTCGCAGATAGAAACGGTGCTTATGGGCTTTGAAGAGATAGCTCCGCATTATCAGCTTGTTTTAACGCGTGAGAATTTTTCCGACAGGCTGGAAATAAAAGTAGAGCTTGCCGATGGTTACACCCACCTTTTAGACAATTTCCCGCAGCTTGAGGAGCTTCACGCGCGCATAACCAAGGAGCTGAAAATAGTCCTCGGCATCTCCACCAAGCTTACCCTCATGGGCAGCAAAACGTTGGAACGTTTTCAGGGCAAGGCTAAGAGGATAGTGGATCTTAGAAAGTAAAAAATTTTTGTTCGGGTGTTGACAAAAGGGAAAAAACGTGATATAATATAAAAAGAGAGAACGACTGCGCAAGCGGTTATCCTCCAATTGTGGTCATATAATAATACGAGCCGTCAATTTCGTGGATTGGCGGCTATTTTTTCTTGTTATTACCAAGCTCTATTAATGAAACTACGAGATTAATAAGAACTAAAAGCTCCATTATAGTCATTCGGCTCACCTCCTTGCGGAGGAAAGATTAACCGCCCGCGCCTGCTGTACCGGACTCGCCCGATACTGCAATCGTTCTCGCTTATTATTATATCACACTTGTCGAATTTTGTCAATACACATCAAAAATTTATTTGCTGTTGACAGCCTCAAAAGCTCGTGATATAATAAAAAGAGGAACAAACCTCGGAGCTTTGGCAGATCAAAATCGCTGAGACCCTAAAACATCAAGGTGGTGCAAAATGAAAATCGGTTGGTTGTCGATATTGTTCGCGGTGATGGCGCTGATATTTATTGCAGCTTCTGTGGTCGTGACGGTCGTGCTTGTGAAATATGTGAGGTCGGACGAGTTTGCAAACGACACTGCCGAACGCGCGGTCGGTCGGCTCAAAAAACTCCGCAATTCGCTTATTGCGTCCTATGCGCTTGCCGCTTTGCTGACAGCGGCTGCCGCCGTGGTCAAGCTGACGGCTTGAAACGCCTTGCGAGACAAAAATACCCTCCTTTGCGGAGGGATCTTTTTTATAAAAAGAAAAATGTAACGAGACCGCTCAAGCGCGCCAAAGACAGCCGAGCAAAAAAGTCCGATTATCCGAGCCTAAGCTTTCAGACAAAAAAATCGAGGTGACAAGACTTGAACTTGCGGCCTCTACGTCCCGAACGTAGCGCTCTACCAAACTGAGCCACACCTCGAAAAAATTCCGCCCGAGGGGAACGAGCGGATAAATGGTCGGAGTGACGGGACTTGAACCCACGGCCTCTACCACCCCAAGGTAGCGCGCTACCAATCTGCGCCACACCCCGACTGACTTATATATTATACCACATTATTTTGGTCTTGTCAAGCGGGATTCGGAGAATTTGATTAATTTTTTGTATTTTTTTTGTTAAGGAAAGCGCGTACAATCGGCTCGGGTGTTGTACGGTGTCAGCTTTGTTTACAATCTCTACACACTTACGTCAAATAATAATGCTATAATAAAACAGTATGACGCAAGCAGATCAAACAAAGGTTTAAAAACCGTGAGGTGGAAAAGCTATGGCAAAAACTTCGGCGCGTTCACGCGCGGGAAAAAAGGAATACGATAACGAATCTATAGAGGTTCTCGAGGGGGCGGACAGAGTCCGCAAAAGACCGGCGGCGATATTGGGCTCGGACGGGATAGAGGGCTGTAAGCATACCGTGCTCGAGATACTCGCAAATTCCATAGACGAAGCGCGCGGCGGTTTCGGAAAGAAAATTATTCTTACAAAATTTTCCGACGGCAGCTACGAGATAGAGGATTTCGGACGCGGCTGCCCGGTCGATTATAACAACGCCCAGCAGCGTTATAACTGGGAGCTTGTATACTGCGAGCTTTACGCGGGCGGAAAATATAATAACAACAACGGCAGCATATACGAATTTTCACTCGGCTTGAACGGTCTCGGAGCCTGCGCGACGCAGTATTCTAGCGAATATATGGACGTTACCGTCTACCGCGACGGGTTTGAATACTCGCTGCATTTTGAAAAGGGCGTAAACATCGGCGGGCTTTTGAAAAAGCCCTATAAGGGCAAACGCACCGGCACGGTGCAGCGCTGGAGACCCGACTTAGAGGTCTTTACCGATACGAATATCCCCTCGGAATTTTTTGAGGATACGCTGAAAAAGCAGGCGGTGGTAAATCCCGGAGTGGAGTTTATTTTCAAGGATCAGCGCGCGGACGGAGGCTTTGAGGAGAAAAAATATTTTTACGAAAACGGCATAAGCGACTATGTGACGGAGATAACCGAGGATAAGTCGCTTTCGAGCGTGCAGTATTTCGAGGGCGAAAGAGTGGGCAGAGACAGAAGCGACAAGGAGGATTACCGCGTAAGGCTGTCGGTGGCGTTTACCTTTTCCAACAAGGTCAAGTGCGCGGAATATTACCACAATTCCAGCTATCTCGAGCACGGCGGCTCGCCCGAGGACGCGGTGAAGCTTGCGTTTACCTATACGATAAACAGCTATCTTAAAAACAACGGCAGGTACAACAAAAACGAAAAGCCGATAATTTTCGCGGATATCGAAGAATGCTTAGTTATAGTTTCAAGCTCCTTTTCAACGCTCGCCTCCTATGAGAACCAGACCAAAAAAGCGATAACCAATAAATTCATCAAGGACTGCATGAACGAATTTCTGCGGCAGAATTTAGAGGTCTACTTCATGGAAAAGCCCGACGAAGCGCAGAAAATATGCGATCAGGTGCTGATAAACAAGCGCAGCCGCGAAAAAGCCGAGATAAGCCGTCTCGACCTTAAAAAAGCTCTGTCGGCAAAAAACGACCTTGCCAATCAGGTGGCAAAATTCAACGACTGCCGCTCAAAGGACGTAAGCGTCCGCGAGCTTTATATCGTCGAGGGAGATTCGGCGTTAGGCTCGGTAAAAATGGCGCGCAACGCCGAATTTCAGGCGGTCATTCCGATACGCGGAAAAATTCTCAACTGCCTTAAAGCCGATTATGCGAAAATTTTCAAAAGCGAGATAATCACCGATCTGATAAAGGTCTTGGGCTGCGGCGTGGAGGTGAAGAGCGAGGGAAAAAGATCCGGCAAAAGCCTTTCCAATTTCAACATAAACGGTCTGCGCTGGAACAAAATAATAATCTGCACCGATGCCGACTACGACGGCTTCCAGATTCGCACCCTCGTGCTGACAATGCTCTACCGCCTGACCCCCACGCTGATAAACGAGGGCTATGTCTACATCGCCGAATCGCCGCTTTTCGAGATAACCGTCAAGGAAAAAAACGGCAGGGAAAAAGCCTATTTTGCCTATGACGAGAACGAAAAGAACGAAATATTAAAAATGATCGGCAGCAAAAAATACACGCTCCAGCGTTCAAAGGGTCTCGGCGAGAACGAAGCGGAGATGATGAGCCTTACCACGATGAATCCGCAGACGAGACGTTTGATAAAAGTAAATCCCGCCGACGCCGAACAGACCGCCTTCATGTTCGATATGCTTTTAGGCGATAATTTACAGGGCAGAAAAGACCACATCTCCCAATTCGGTCATGATTATCTGGATATGGCTGATATTTCATAGATAAAAGGGATAAGCCGCCGACCTCAGCCGTCGGCGGCTTTTTAAAAACAGCTCCGATCTCAGAGGATACCGCCCGCAGCGGTCGTCCTCTTTTTTTTAACACAAATTCCACGGATAACGGCAGTCTGCCCGCGAACACTCGGCTAAGCCGCGCGGAGCTAAAAAATATAATAAAAATTTCTTCTGACAAAAAACAAAAAAACATTGACAACCCCCGACTTTTTTGTTATAATTTAAGAAAGCGAGGTGTATTTTGTCAGTGAACGCAATAACTATAGGCATGATCGGCGTTATGTGCCTGCTTGCGGGGATACAGGGCGCGCTGCTTGTTTCCTGCTTAAAAAAATGCAGGGAAACGGACAATGAGCCGGGGGAGGAACGCATTAAAAAGCTCTATCAC
>CANQCJ010000152.1 GCA_947589205.1 uncultured Ruminococcus sp.
AGTATTTTCTTTTTTGTCGGTGATTATAATTTTTGTCCCGTCCTTGGTTACATCGCCATCAGTAACTGTTCCTGTAAGAGTTATCTCGCCTTTTTTGAGTTCAAACTCAAATTTAGAAACTGTTGTATATCCTTCAGGAGCTGTTGTTTCTTCAAGTGTGTAAGTGCCGTCGGGGAGATGTGCAATAACCGTATCGCCGTCATCTCCGGTCTCTATGATGTAAACATAGGTGTTTGCAAGAGTTTTGTCACTTGTATAATAATCACCGTCGATCGTTATTATTTTATCAAGATCAATTGAAGAAGTAAATTTAAATGTGGCATTCGGCGCGATGTTTGCGGTGTTATCTGCAAGCCTCTTGGAAATTGTTACATCTGTATAAGTTCTTCTGTTTTTAACCGTGATATTTCCGCTTTCATCAATAGTAAAATCGCCGTCAGTTACAGCGCCGGTAACTTCTATTTTACCATCTTTAATTGTAAATGTAAATTTTGTATTGGTAGTGATCGATGTAACTGCCTTTTCAAATCCTTTAGGAACAACTGTCTCTTCGAGGGTGTATGTGCCGTTTGCGAGACCTTCGATTGTTACATTGTTGCCGGAGAAGGTTACTGTGTTGCCGTTCTTCACTGCATCAGATGTAGAATCTTTTATGTTTACATCTGCAAATGTATATTCGTTATCGTCAGATTTTGTAAGCGTGTAGGTAGGAGCTCCCTCAACAGGCGCTCCATCGCCAATGTATTCTTTGCTGACCACGATAGTTGCTGTTTTCGGAAGAACATCGTCCTTGACAGTTATAGTCTTGCCGTCCTCGGATTTTACAACATCGCCATTTGTTACAGTGCTTACTGTTGTAACTATTCCGTTTCCAACTATGAATGTGAAATCGGAAACTACCGTGTAGCCGCTGGGTGCGGTTGTCTCTTGGAGGTTGTAAACGCCGTCCTTGAGACCGGTTATTGTTACATCGTTGCCGGTGAACGTAATAATAGTGTCTTTAATGTCAGCTGTTGTACCGCTAACCGTTACGCCGTTAAAAGGCTTTTCAAGGCTCTCAACCGTTGAAACGGCTGTAAGCTCATATTTGGCTTCGCCGGAGGTGATTTCCTTACCTTCCATGTCTCTCTTGTTGATATTGATAGTGGAGATATCATCGGTGATGATTATGGTTTTGCCGCCGTCAAGTTCTATCTTTTTGCCGGTCGTAGTTTCGCTGTCAAGCGTAACATTTCCTTCATCGTCAACTGTGAATTTAAACTCTGAAACTACAGTGTAACCGTCGGGGGCTGCTGTTTCTTTGAGAGTATACTCAACGTCGTTCGGGGTGAGACCTTTTATTGTGATATCGCCGTTTTTGTCTGTAACAACTGTATACTTTTTAACATTACTCAATGTTTGATCATTTATTACAACACCTTCAAGTGATGTATCAGATGAAAGCTCAAATTCAACGTTGGGAGCATTTTCCGACTTACCATTGGAAACGATCTGCTTGTTTATCGTGATGGTCGGTTTGTTATCGTCATCGCCATTATTGTCTTTCTGCTTGTTTTTAACGATAATATTTCCATTTTCTAAGATAACATCGCCGTCTGTTACAGCATTTGATTCGGTTATTACACCGTTTTTAACAGTAAATTTAAATACGGTGGTTGTCGGCTCGTAGTCGCCGGGAGCTGTTATTTCTGTGAGTGTGTAAGTACCGTCTCTGAGACCGGTCAATTTTACGTTGTTTCCGGAGAATCTAACCTCGTTTTCAGCACCTGTTGTAAGTGTTTCTTTTTCGGTCGTGATGGTAAGATTATCAAAAGCCTTAACATTCTTTTCGTCTAATGATACTACAGCAAGAACGTAATTGGGTGCGCCGTCGGTATATTCAACTTCTTTATATTCATTGTTATCTTCTTTGTTAAGATATTTCTTGCTTATTTCAATCGTCGAAATATCATCCTTAACAACGATATTTCCATTTTCTACGATTATATCGCCGTTGGTATAGCTTTCGGGGTTCTTTATTACTCCGTTTTCAAGTGTAAATTTAAAATCGGATTCAACTGCCGTATAACCGTCCGGAGCTACAGTTTCTTTAAGTGTGTAAGTGCCGTCCTTGAGGCCTTCAAAGGTTACATCGCCTTCAAAGGTATAGGTAAAGGTGTGAGTATTATTTCCGTTGTCAGTGGGTTTTATGTCACCAATTTTATCTTCGCCGACTATTACGTCTGCAAACGGGTTAGAAACATTTTCGTCAACTGTAGTTGAAAGCTCGTATTTCGGTTTTCCGTTAACTGCCGCACTGCCGTTGTTAAGATATTCTTTGGTGATCTTGATCGTCGAGATCTTATCCTTGACAATGATCTTGCCGTTAGACGTTTCGACCTTGCCGTTTGACATCGTGCTGCTGAGTGTAATTTCAGTACCGTTTGAAATTGTGAAATTAAACGAGGAAACAACTTTATCGCTGTTATCCGAATCAATAAGCGTATAGCCTGCGGGAGCAACGGTTTCGGTAAGCGTGTAGGTGCCGTTGGGCAGATTTTCAAATTTCACATCGCCGTCAGAAGCGTCAATATCATAAACGTTCTGTACAACTTCACCATTTTCTTTATGCTGCAGACTTTCGGGCTTTTTACCGTCTATAAGAACATCTTTAAGATCTGCGCCTTTGGGTACGGTAAGCGTAAACTTCGCGTTCTTGACGATCTCGCCGCTGTCTAGATCCTGCTTTGAAAGAGTTATGGTCGTGTTGGTAGGTTCATCGGTATTATCAAGTGTCGGGTCATAAGTGGGGTCAATATCTTTTATGATTTGCGCCGTACCTTTGAACGGACGGTAACCAAACTCGGTCGCACCGTCAAAGCTGTTAGCGATAAGAGCACCGGAAAGGTGTCCGTGGTCATTTAATTTTCCGAGTGTAACTTCGTCAGTCACATCTGCATACGGAGCAAAAATAGTACCTTGGAAGTTTTTGCCTAATACAAGTTTTGAATTTTCACTAAGGTTAGGGAAATTGTACATTAAAGTAGCGCTGCCGTGAAGATTATTAACATGATTTTTATTATCGTCTTGTGCAATATTTTCTTCTTTTCCGTCAGCACCAGCTATAACGGTCATTTTATCTCCGCCGTTAAAATTATTTGTTGTATTAGTGAGATGAAGTCCATCAGTACCGGCATTTTTTTCAACATTAACAATTATAAAGTCGTATAACCATGTTGTTTCGTGTCCATTAACATCAACTACTTTAAGAGGCGTTTTAAGTTTCGGTATATTTTCAAAACGAATTATTTCTGCATTTTGGAAATCATCAAAATCATCTGCTTTAAGGTCAAAGAAAACACAGTCTGTTGCACCGGTTTTTTCCTTGTCAGCAGTTTTGTCCTCATTAACAAGAGTTTTATCTAATTTAAAAGTAAATGTTTTTGTATTAGGATCATATGATGAACTTGTATGTTTACTTTCAAGTTGTTCCTTAGCTACTTCATCTATAAGTTGAGTTTTGTTGTAAAGGTCACCAAATTCATCAGTAAAGTTGATCAGGTCAGCAACATAAGTCTGGTGTTTATCTATTCTTTGGTAGTCTTGAGGTTTGAAATCGTCTAAAATATTGTCACTCCAACTTGAAATGTCAGATTTTTTAAATGTTTCAGCGTCTCGATTAAGAACTAACTTTTTGCCTGACTTTTTTTTAGGAGAATCTTGATTACCTGCTGATTCGTATTTAAATCCTTCTCCGTTTATTATTTCATAATATACATCATTTAAAGGAGCATTTAATGAACCACCTAAAATAATAGTTGCCGAACCTACTCTATCAGGAATGAGAGTGTCAAGCGGTATATATTTTTTGAAATCACCTGCGCCTATCGTATAATTATTATTTTTAGAGTTTCCTCCCCAGTAGGTCTGAATATCAATATTTCCTCCTATTGCTGCACGACCTTCTGTATCAGAATTTTTTACAGTAAAATTTTTATTAAGAAATACTGAAAACTCTGACGCAACGCCAAGAAGATATTCGTTACGCAAATTTACTTTTGTTGCTTCCAAATCGCCGGCAACAGCATAATCACTATTTCCTACAAGAAGGGTAACAGGCGGAAAATTTTTAGTAACAACTTCTTCGGTGTCAAGCCGCTTCACCGCCGGATCCGCCGCCGCCTTAAGCGACCCGACCGCTCCTGTCGAGGGCAGCAGGGAAGCCGCCATCAAAAGGGCCGTCAAACCGCTAAGGGCGCGGTTTTTTAACTTTTTTTCCATATTTCCATTTCCTTTCATAAATGTATTTTCGGAGCGTAAGGAACGCTCTTAGTTCTTTAATTATAACACATTTATTACAAAATTGCAACAATAAATTACACTTATAATGTAGAAAATTTTTTTGGAAATTTAGGCAGTTTGCACATTTTGCCGCCGCTTCGACAAAATACGTTTGACAAAGCGCAGATAAGCCGCGGTCAAGCCTTAACGCAGGCTTAAAAATTCTTCAAGCGTCAAGCCGTTTTTCATAATGTATTCGGCGCAGTCTCCGACAAAGCGAAAATGCCAAGGCTCGTAGGCGCAGCCGGTGATATGTTCTTTTCCTTTAGGATAGCGCAAAATAAAGCCAAATTTAAAGCAGCTTTTCATCAGCCATTCGCCCTGTTCGGTCTTGTCAAAATCGTCCTGTGTGTCGTCCCAGTCGGGCGAACAAAAGTCGCAGGCAAGCCCGGTCTCATGCTCGCTCGTTCCCGGTCGGGCGAGATACCGCGCCGTAAGATATTCCGCCTCGCTTTCGCCAAGACCCCCGCTTATGTATTCATTAACGCAGCTTTCCCATAATCGCCGCTGATACTCTCTGCTTCTGAACCCCGACAGCAGCTTTATCTCTATGCCGTCGTTAAGCGCGCTTTCAAGCATTTTTTCACAGGCGCGCGCCGTATTTTTTTCAAGCAGCTTTTTCCCGCATTGAAATTCCGTTTTAAGCGAAACCTCTTTAAGCCGGGGCGAAAAATCTGCGGGCAGCGAATGGCAAGAATTTACAAGCAACAGATTATCCATAATTATCCTTCTTTCGTTTAAATAATAATATTATATGCAGTTCTTAAAGAAAATGCCGCCGCATATAAATTATTGCGGTAAAAACGCCGATATAATAATGAAAGGTGAATGATAAAGCATGGATATTAAAAAGGTAAGCCGTTTATCGCTTTTAACATTAGGCGCGTTCACGTTTATTCCTCTCGGAGTAAGCGGCGCGTGCAGCGTCCTGCCGAGTATTTCCGAGAAAATAGTCTGTTCCGCCGCCCGTGAGATCTCATCGGAGCGAGAAGTAAAGATCGAGCGTATA
>CANQCJ010000153.1 GCA_947589205.1 uncultured Ruminococcus sp.
GCATTTACACGATAAGCTATTTTTCACAGCTTACCCCCGATACCGAGCAGCCGGTGACGTTTGCGGTAAGAAGCAATCAGACGGAGCTTCCCGCCGCTGCGGAAACGCGCACCTTGCCTGCCGGAACGCCCGCCGAATTTGTCGGAACGCTCATAGCTCAGCTCAACGCGGGAGATACCGTGGATATGGCGATAAGCGCGCCGTCAGCGCTCAATGCCGCTCTTTCGGACGGCCTTAATTCAAGACTGATCCTGACAAAGATAGCCGATCTGCCCGCTTAAAAAACGAAAAAAATCGAAGCGGCATAATAGGTTTTAAAAATATCAGCCGACCGTGTTTTTTTACGCGGTCGGCTGACAGTATATTTACTCTTTATAAAGCATGCCCTTCAGATATTCTCCGGTATAGGAATTTTCACAGCGAGCCACTTCTTCGGGCGTTCCGGTGCAGACGATATTTCCGCCGCCGTCTCCGCCGTCGGGACCGAGATCTATTATATAGTCGGCGGATTTGATAACATCGAGATTGTGTTCTATGACCAAAACGGTGTTTCCCGAACCGGCAAGCTTTTGCAGCACCTCGATAAGCTTATGAACGTCCGCGGAATGAAGTCCGGTAGTCGGTTCGTCGAGGATATAGAAGGTCTTTCCTGTCGCGCGCTTTGAAAGCTCTGCGGCAAGCTTTACTCTCTGCGCTTCGCCTCCCGAAAGAGTCGTAGCGGGCTGACCTATCTTTATATATCCGAGACCTACCTCGGCAAGCGTGCTGAGTCTGCGCTTTATCGAAGGGATACTGTCGAAAAATCTTACGCCCTCCTCAACGGTCATTTCCAGTACGTCATAAATGCTCTTGCCTTTGTATTTTACCTCGAGCGTTTCACGGTTGTAGCGTTTTCCTCCGCAGACCTCGCAGGGAACGTAAACGTCAGGCAGAAAGTGCATCTCTATTTTCAGTATGCCGCCGCCCTCGCAGGCTTCGCAGCGTCCTCCGCGGACGTTAAAGGAAAATCTTCCAGCGCTGTAGCCGCGCTGTTTTGCGTCGGCTGTAGCCGCAAAAAGCTCGCGTATATCCGAAAAAACTCCGGTGTATGTCGCGGGATTTGAACGCGGCGTTCTGCCTATAGGCGACTGGTCGATATGAATGACCTTATCGAGAAGCTCGAGACCCTCCATCGCTTTGAATTTTCCCGGCTTCGTTCTCGCGCGGTTGAGCTTTAAGGAAAGCTCCTTGCTGATTATCTCGTTGACAAGCGACGATTTTCCCGAACCCGAAACGCCGGTAACACAGGTGAACGTGCCGAGAGGGATCTTAACGTCTATGCCTTTTAAATTATTCTCGGCTGCGCCCCTAACGACAAGAAAACCGCCGCTGCCCTTTCTGCGTTCGTCGGGGACGGGTATCTTTATCTCGCCGGACAGATATTTTCCGGTAAGCGATTTTTTGCACTTCATTATTTTATCTATCGTGCCGGCGCAGACTATCTCGCCGCCGTGTACTCCCGCGCCGGGACCTACATCGACTATATAATCAGCCGCGCGCATGGTGTCCTCGTCATGCTCCACCACGATAAGTGTATTTCCGAGATCTCTGAGGCGTTTTAACGTGGCGATAAGCTTATCGTTGTCCTTCTGGTGAAGTCCTATCGAGGGCTCGTCGAGAATATACAGCACTCCCATAAGCGACGAGCCTATCTGCGTGGCAAGCCTTATACGCTGGCTCTCGCCGCCCGAAAGCGTTCCGCTCGACCGCGCAAGGGTAAGATATTCAAGCCCGACGCTCTGCAAAAATCCGAGACGTTCTTTTATTTCCTTGATTATCCTCTCGCCGATGATGCGTTCGCGCTTATTAAGCTGCAGGCTTTCAAAAAATTCAAGCTCCTTTGTTACCGAAAGCTGCGTCAGACTGTATATATCCATACCGCCGACCGTGACCGAAAGACTGTCGCTCCTTAGTCTTTTTCCGTGACAGTCGGGACATTCGCACTCGTGCATATAGCCCTCCAGCTCGGCTTTAGCCGCGTCGGTGACGTTTTCTTTATTGTATCTTCTTTCAAGATTGTTTATTACTCCCTCAAAGGAAGCGGTGTACAAATCCCCGAACCAGCCTACTCCCCTTTGAAGCTCGAGCTGTCTGCCGTTCGTTCCGTATAAAAATACGTCAAGCTCTTCCTTTGAAAGGTATTTTACGGGCAGATCGAGCGATATGCCGTATTCGCGCGAGATCGCTTCATAGTAATTCATAGCGATGGAATCCTCTCCCAAAGAATTCCAGCCGCTTGCCTTTATCGCGCCCTCTCTTATCGAAAGCTCGGTATCCGGTATCACAAGGTCGGGATCTACCTTTTTAAATACGCCCAGTCCTGTGCAGGTCGGACAGGCTCCGAACGGATTGTTGAACGAAAACATTCTCGGCACAAGCTCCGGCATAGATATGCCGTGCTCCGGACAGGAATAGCTCGTTGAAAACATCATCTGCTCTCCGTCTATCACATCGACCACAATAATTCCGCCCGTGAGCGAATTTATCGTTTCTATCGAATCGGCAAGCCTTCCCTTTATCCCGTCTTTTATGACAAGTCTGTCCACAATGATCTCTATAAGATGCTTTTTATTTTTATCAAGCTTTATCTCTTCGTCAAGATCATATATCTCTCCGTCTATCTTTACGCGCACATAGCCTGCCTTTCTTGCCTTTTCAAGCTCTCGCTTGTGCTCGCCCTTTCTTCCGCTGACTATCGGCGCTAAAAGCTGTATCCTCGTGCGCTCCGGCAGCTCCATTATCTTATCAACTATCTGATCTACCGACTGCTGTCTTATCTCTCTGCCGCATACAGGACAATGCGGTACGCCTATGCGCGCATAGAGCAGTCTTAAATAGTCGTAGATCTCCGTGACAGTGCCGACTGTCGAACGCGGATTTTTTGACGTCGTTTTCTGGTCTATGGAAATAGCCGGAGAAAGCCCTTCGATCGAATCAACATCGGGCTTTTCCATTTGTCCGAGAAACTGTCTGGCATATGATGACAGCGACTCCATATATCTTCTCTGACCGTCCGCAAATATCGTATCGAACGCGAGAGAGGATTTTCCCGAACCGCTCAGACCCGTTATAACTATAAGCTTATCGCGCGGTATCTCGACATCGACATTTTTGAGATTATGCTCCCGCGCTCCGCGTATGACTATTTTATTATCCTTCATATTTTTCTTTAAACACTCCTTTTCAGATACATTATTTATTATATCACCTATTAATAAACTCTACAATAGTATTAATAAACGAAAATTTGTTCGCTGTTTTGTGCATTTTTACTTGCATATTTAAACGCTTTTTACCGAAAATACCCCACACTAATATTAATTTTGCACTTGAAAAAAAGAAATATTTGTGTTATAATATTAATCGGCATAATTTAACTGTTAAGGAGAAAGGATAAAATGAGCATTTGGGACGCTTTTGACAGGATCTCGGCTAATAAGCCGAAAAGCTCCGCGAAGATAGGCTTTATAATAGCCGGTCTGGGGAATCCGGGCATACAGTATGAAAATTCGCGGCACAACGCGGGTTTTATGGCTGTCGAAGCTTTGGAAAAAAAATATTCTATAAATAACTATTCCCATAAATTCAAGTCGCTCTGCGCCGATACGACTATAGGAGGCGCGCGCTGTCTTGTCTTAAAGCCCGAAACTTATATGAACAACAGCGGCGAAGCGATCCTGCTTGCTATGAATTATTACAAGATACCGCTTGAAAATGTGCTTGTGATATTTGACGATATTTCCCTCGAGCCGTCTCATATAAGGATAAAACGCAAGGGCAGCGCGGGCGGTCACAACGGGATAAAAAGCATTATCGCGCTTTGCGGCGGAGAGGATTTCCCGAGGATAAAGCTCGGCGTGGGCGCAAAGCCTCACCCGGACTACGATCTTGCCGATTGGGTGCTTGGAAAATTCAATGATGAGCAGCGTCAAGCCTTCGATTCGCGGCTGGACGACGTATGCTCCGCCGCCGAGCTGATAGTTTCGGGTAATATCAACGAAGCTATGAACCGATACAACAAATAAGGAACGCATTTGACATGAACATTTTTGATAAAATAATTCACAAAACGCAGTTTTTCAACGAGCTTTACGACACCGTTTCCGGCGGCTATACGCCCGTTTCGGTTACCGGGGTCTCGGGTATACACAAGGCTCACATTGTCTCCGCGCTCTCGCATGATACTCCCCTGCTGATGATCTGCGCCGATGAAGCCGCGGCTGTAAAAGCCGCAGACGATATAAATACGCTCAGCGATAAGCCGACCGCCTGCGTTTTTCCCGAAAAGGAATACATTTTCGCGCCTATGGAGGGCGCGTCGGACGAATATGAACGCCGCAGGATAGAAGCTCTTTCTCTTATAAAAAACGGCGAGCGCAGAATTATCTGCGTTTCCTCAAACGCCGCGGCGCAGGCTACCATGCCGCCGGAGATCCTTGAAAAATACAGCTTTAAAATATCCGTCGGAGACGAGATATCTCTTGACGAGCTTTCAAAAAAGCTTATAGCGGGCGGTTATTCGCGCTGCGATATGGTAGAGGGTCAGGCGCAGTATTCGATAAGAGGCTCTGTCGTTGATATTTTCCCTGTCTCCGAACGCTTTCCGATAAGAATGGAGCTTTGGGGCGACGAGATCGACAGTCTGGCATATTTTGACACGCAGACGCAGCGGCGCACCGACCCGCTGGAAACGGCTGTCATTTCTCCGGCAAGAGAGATAATTTTTTCCTCCGTTGACGGGCTTTGCGAAAAAATAGACGCGCTTTCGGGCGCGGTCAGGGGCAAAAATGCCGACAAGATACGTTATCAGCTCCGCACCGACCGCGAATACGCTCAGTCGGGCATCATGCTTTCTAACGCCGATAAATATTATACCCTCGCTTACCCGACTCCCGCGTTTGTTTTTGATTATTTCAAAAAGGGCGTGTGCGTTGTCTCGGAATATGCTTCGGGCTGTGAAAATCTTAAAAACTACATTTCAATTTTCAACGAGGAAATAAAACCGCTTTATGAAAGCGGCACGCTCTTTAAAGCTCTTGAAGGCTTTATACTTACCACGCCCGCAGAGCTTACTTCAAGGATCTTAAATATGCCGTCGATCTTTCTCGATACCTTTTTGCGGCAAAACGGCGATATAAAATTCCGTCGGCTGATAAACACCGACTGCCGTCAGACTGCCGGCTGGGGCGGAGGTATGGTCGCGCTCAACGAAGAGCTGCACGAATATATCGACAGCGGCTACTGCGTGGTGCTTCTTG
>CANQCJ010000154.1 GCA_947589205.1 uncultured Ruminococcus sp.
GCGATGAGTTCACCGATGCCGAAGTCGGTCGCCGATATGACGGTCGAGGACGCGTCCGACGTGCAGAAGATAGCCTCAAAGGTTGATTTTGTGTTCTGCGCGGTAGATATGAAGAAAGACGAGATTATGGCTCTCGAAGAGAGCTACGCGAAGGCTGAGTGTCCCGTTATCTCAAACAATTCCGCGCACAGACATACCCCCGACGTTCCTATGGTGATACCCGAGATAAATCCGGAGCATATCGAGATAATCAGCGCGCAGAGAAAGCGTCTTAACACAAAGCGCGGCTTTATCGCGGTAAAATCCAACTGCTCTCTTCAAAGCTACGTTCCCGCCCTTGCTCCGCTCATGAAGGATTTCAAGGTAACAAAGGCTCTCACCTGCACATATCAGGCGATCTCCGGCGCGGGCAAGACTTTTGAGACTATGCCGCAGATACTCGACAACGTTATCCCCTATATCGGCGGCGAAGAGGAAAAGAGCGAGCTTGAACCGCTCAAGATCTGGGGAAGGATCGAGGGCGACAAAATAGTGCCCGCGGCCGAGCCAAACATCACAGCGCAATGCCTGAGAGTTCCTGTCTCCGATGGTCACACGGCGGCGGTTTTCGCTTCTTTTGAAAAGAAGCCGACTAAGGAACAGATCTTAAAAGCATGGGCTGAATTTAAAGGCGTTCCGCAGGAGCTGGAGCTTCCGAGCGCGCCGAAGCAGTTTTTGCATTATTTTGAAGAGGACGACCGTCCGCAGGCGAAGCTTGACCGAAACATCGAAGGCGGTATGGCGGTCTGCATAGGCAGACTTCGCGAGGATACTCAGTATGACTACAAATTCGTCTGCCTGTCTCACAATACTCTCCGCGGAGCGGCAGGCGGCGCGGTGCTTTTAGCAGAGCTTCTTGCGGCTAAGGGGTATCTCGACTGATGGATATATGGATCAGACGCTGCACGAGCGCAGACGTCGATATTCTAATGCAAATGACCTATGAGCTTATCGAATATCACGAGCTTGAAAATATGTTTTCTCTTACAAGGGAACGCTTCTGCGAGCTGCTCGATACCGAAAAAATAATCAGCTATGCCGCTTTTGCTGACTCATCGCCGGCGGGCATGATAAATTATTTTTATAAGTATACGACGACTACCGGCAAAAAAATAATCTATCTTGAAGATCTGTATGTAAGAGAAAAATACAGGCGTTTCGGCATAGCGGGAAAATTCTTTGAAATTTTAAAGCATAACGCCGAGGAAAACGACTGCGAATACATCGAATGGAAATGCGCTGACTTTAACGAAAGCGCGAAGGGTTTTTACGAAGCGATAGGTTCAAAGCCGTTAAGCGGCTGGACGACATATACCTACGGCTGTAAATTATTCTGACATATCACGAAAGGAGTATGGTCAAATTATGAAAAAGACTGTTTTTACCGGCGCGGGCGTTGCTATCGCCACACCGATGACCGATAATGATGAGATAAATTTTGCCGAGCTTGGCAGACTTATAGACTTTAATATCGAAAACGGAACGGACGCAATTATAATCTGCGGCACGACCGGCGAAAGTGCGGCTATGACAGACGAGGAGCATATCGCCTGCATAAAATTCGCCGTTGAACACACGGCGGGCAGAGTCCCCGTCATCGCCGGCGCAGGCTCTAATCATACGAGCTATGCCGTTCACCTCGCGCAGGAGGCGGAAAAGCTTGGCGCGGACGCACTGTTAAGCGTTACCCCCTACTACAACAAGACCTCTCAGGCGGGACTTATCAAGCATTTTACCGAGATAGCAAACTCTGTTTCGCTTCCGGTGATACTCTATAACGTTCCCTCCAGAACGGGCGTGAACATTTCCGTTGAAACGCTCAAAACGCTTTCTAAGATAGAAAATATCGCTGCTGTTAAGGAAGCCAGCGGAAATATCAGCCAGGTCGCAAAAATAAAGGAAGCCTGCGGAGACGACCTCGATATTTATTCGGGAAACGACGACCAGATAGTCCCCATAATGTCGCTCGGCGGCAAGGGCGTTATCTCGGTGCTTTCAAACTGTATGCCGAAGGAAACTCACGATATAGCTTCTCTCTGCCTTGAAAACAAGTACACCGAGGCAAGAGAGCTTGCTATGAAAACTCTGCCGTTTGCAAACGCGCTCTTTTGCGATGTAAACCCGATACCCGTCAAGGAAGCGTTAAATATCATGGGCTTCAACGCAGGTCACTGCCGTCTGCCGCTTTGCGACACAAGCGAAGCGAACAAGGCGCTTATCAAAGCGGAAATGGAAAAGCTCGGACTTGTGGGCATAATAAAATAAGATCACGCACCGCGCAGCAACGCGCGGTGTAATTATAATGAAAGGAAGTAAAAAAACATGACCAATATTGCAATATGCGGCGCGTGCGGAAAAATGGGCAGAGTTATAAACGATATAATTTCAAACCGCAGCGACTGCACAGTTATCGCCGGCATAGATAAATTAGCTCAGGCATACGCGGATTTCCCGGTCGTTGCTAAACCTACAGAGCTGCCCGAAAAGCCTGACGTTATCATCGACTTTTCTCACCCGTCGTCGCTTGACGATCTGCTTGAATATTCAAAAACAAACGCCGTTCCCGTCGTAGTCGCCACTACCGGCTATACCGATGAACAGATAATGAAGATAAAAAAAGCCGCCGAGAGCGTGCCGGTATTTTTTACGTTCAATATGTCTCTCGGAATAAATCTTCTCGCCGAGCTTGCAAAAAAAGCCGCGGCGGTGTTGGGCGATCAGTTTGATATCGAGATCATCGAAAAGCATCACAACCAGAAGATCGACGCTCCGAGCGGTACGGCGATAATGCTTGGCGACGCGGTGAACAGCGCACTCGATGAAAAGCGCGGATATGTATACGACCGCCATTCGGTAAGGGCGAAGCGCGCTAAAAACGAAATAGGAATGCACTCGGTGCGCGGCGGCACTATTGTTGGCGAGCATGAGATAATCTTCGCCGGCCGCGATGAAGTCGTTACGTTAAAGCACGAAGCCTATTCAAAAAGCGTTTTCGCTGTCGGCTCTGTAAACGCCGCGGTCTTTATCAAGGATAAACCGGCTGGACTTTACACGATGAACGAAATGCTTTCGGAAAGCTGATACAAAAAATGCCGCCCGGCAACGGACGGCGTTTATTTTTTTGCTTAGCTTTCTTCAACAGTCTCGGCAGGCTTGGCGTTAAGCTTTTCGACAGCTTCTATAGTGGAAGTCACATCGTCAAGATTCTTTTGCAGTACGCTCTGAGCTTCCGAGAGCGATCTGTTAAGGCTCTCAGTGAGAGCGGCGCGTATATCCGCTTCCTTTGAGTTAGCCTGCGCTATAATGCCGTCTGCCTCCTCCTGTGCCTGACGGATAAGCTGCGCGGCGTACTCCTTTGCCTGACGGGTTATCTCGCCCTCGCTGACGATCTCCTTAGCCTTTTCCTTAGCATTCTCAACATAACCGTCCGCTTCCTTTCTTATGCGGTCGGCTTCAGCGTTAGCTTCTGCAATGATAGCGTCCTTATTGGTCTCGGTCTCCTTCGCTTTCTTGATCTCGGAAGGCAGGCTGAGTCTTATATTGTCGATATAATCCCTCATCTGCTCGCAGTCGATCATCTTTTTATTTGAAAAAGGCACTGCCGAGGAATTGTCAAGAAGCTCCTCCATCATTTCTATGATCTCATCAATAGTCATTTCAAAAACATCCTTTCATTTATGTATGTCGATCGCCGTTATGGTTTCAGACGGCTTTTTATGTCCTCAAGTATCTGTTCGGGCACAAACCCCGAAATGTCTCCTCCGAGAGACGCGATCTCTTTTACAACGCTCGATGAAAGATACATATTCTCCGCGCTGGTGGTAAGAAAGACCGTTTCCGCATCGGGATAGAGCTTTTTATTTGCAAGAGCCATCTGAAACTCATACTCAAAGTCTGAGACAGCCCTTAGTCCCTTTACAATAGCGCACGCCCTGGTCTCCTTCAGATAATCCGCAAGCAGTCCGCTGTTGCAGTCAACAAGAATATTGTCCATATCCTCCGTCACCCTGAGAATAAATTCCATACGCTCCTGGATAGTAAACGCCGCTGTAGCGCGTTTGCTCGGGTTGAAGGAAACAAGCACTATGACCTTATCAAACAGCTTAGAAGCGCGTTCGATTATATCAAGATGACCCTTTGTGACCGGATCAAAGCTTCCGGGGCAAACGGCAATACGCATATTTTATCAATCCTTTTCATCCTCGCTTTGCTTGCGATAGACCGTAAGCGAGACTTTTCCGTAGCGGTAACGCTTATGCAGCTTAAGCTCACCGATCTCATCGTCAAGCGTCAGCTCCGTTTCGTGCTCGCAGATAACGAACGCGCCGCCAGAGAGTATTTTTTCAAGCAAGGGCAGAGATCTTTCTATAAGTGATCTTCTGTACGGCGGATCGAGAAGCGCGATATCTATCCCGCTCTTAGCGGCTTTCAGATATTCGATACTGTCCATGCGCACTATCCTCGCTCTGTCGGAAAAGCGGCAGGCATTAACGTTCTCTTTGACAACGGCTACAGAATCCGCACTCGAATCGACAAAAACGCAGTGCTTCGCTCCCCTGCTCAACGCTTCGATGCCGAGCTGACCGCTGCCCGCAAACAGGTCGAGCACGCTTGCCTGCTCAATTTCAAACTGTATGATAGAAAACATCGCTTCCTTAACTGCGTCGGCAGTCGGACGAACGTCGAGCGAATCGAGCGTTTTCAGTTTTCTTCCCCGAGCCGAACCGGTTATAACTCTCATAATTAAACTTACGTCCTTAAAAAAATTTTTTCACAATAATATTATACAATAATATTTCAGTTTTGTCCATAGGGAAAAAGAATTTTTTTTGCCGAAAAAAAGCGTTTTTTGTAATTTTGTTCAAAATGCAACAAAAGGAACCTCAAAATGAAGTTCCTTTTGTAAAATTTAATCAAAATCTAAACTGTTAATTAGCCTCTCTTACGAGTAACTACTACAGCCGCACCGGCAACGGCAGCAAGTGCAAGAGCGATTCCTGCAGCAGCGCCTGCCTCGGGAGCTTCGGTAGCATCGGAAGCGGCGGAGGAAGCAGCAGCAGTGCTTGTTGTGGTCGCTGCCTTAGAAGTTGTAGTGGTCGAAGCCGCCTTTGAAGAAGTGGCAGCAGCCGCAGTGCTCGAGGTGGTGGTAGCAGTGCTTGAGGTTGAAGCAGTGCTGTCAGCCGCGCTCGAAGAAGCAGCGCTGTCGGTCGAAGAAGAGCT
>CANQCJ010000155.1 GCA_947589205.1 uncultured Ruminococcus sp.
GGTAAAGGCTCTCGCGCTCGAACACGAAACGCCGGTATATCAGCCCAAAAGCTTAAAGACCGATGCGGACGAATATATTGAGATCCTCAAAGACTTGAAGCCCGACTGCATAGCCGTTGCGGCATACGGAAAAATATTGCCGAAGCAGGTGCTCGATATACCGAAATACGGCTGCATAAACGTTCACGCTTCTCTGCTGCCGAAATACCGGGGAGCCGCGCCGATACAGCGCGCGATAATAAACGATGAAAAATATACCGGCGTCACGACCATGCTTATGGCGGAGGGTCTCGATACCGGAGATATGCTTTTGCAGCAGCAGACGGAGATCGGCGAAAACGAGACCGCTTCTGAGCTTTTTGAAAGGCTTGCCGACATCGGCGCGCAGCTTTTGACAGAAACGCTCAAGGCCGCCGAAAACGGCTCTCTCTCCCCCAAGCCGCAGGACGACGAGCTTGCAAGCTATTCGCCTATGATCGAAAAAAGCATCTGTCATATTGATCTTAACAGACCGGTGCGGGAGGTACACAAGCTTATCTGCGGACTTTCCGAACAGCCCTGCGCTTATATAATGTTAAATTCTAAACGGCTTAAAATATACCGATCGCAGATAATTTCCGACGCTCTCCCGGACGGCTGCTCCGCGGGAACGTTCGTTGGTAAAAAGCACTTTGATATCGCCTGCAGCGACGGTATCATCAGATTCTGCGAGATACAGAACGAGGGCGGAAAACGCATGAGCGGCGAAGCCTTCCTGAACGGAAAAGCTATCCCGTTCGGTCAAATGCTGAATATCCCGACCTAAAGACTATCACGGAGGCTGATAACGGCTTGTCAGAAAAAGAAAATCCAAGGAAAACAGCGGTAAAGCTGCTCTGCCGTCTTGAAGAGACGGGCGCGTATTCAAATCTTCTGCTTGACGAGCATTTCAAACGTTCGGCGATGGACGCAAGAGACAAAAATTTCTGCGCCGCGCTTTTTTACGGAACGCTCGAACGCAGATATACTCTCGATGAAATAATCAGCGTCTATTCGGACAAGCCGAACGAAAAACGATCCGCCGTTATACAAAATATCCTCCGCACCGCGCTTTACCAGATAAGATATTTAAACGGCGTACCCGACAGCGCGGCGGTAAACGAAGCAGTCAAGCTTGCCGCAAAAGAACGCAATCCTGCGGCAAAGGGCTTTGTAAACGCTCTGCTTCGCGCTTATCTTAGAAACGACAAAAGCTTCGGCGAATACCGAGACAAAGCCCGGCAGCTTGCGTTTGAATATTCCGCGCCGCCCGAGCTTGTTCAAAAATGGCTGGACGAATACGGCGCCGACAGCACCCGCGCCATACTTTCAAGCTCGCTCGGAAGTCCGCCCGTTACCGCTAAAGTAAACACCCTGCGCATCGAGCCGTCAAAGCTTGTGAAAAAGCTCAAAGAGGAAGGCTGCGAAGCGAGGATAAATAAATATTTTGATGATTGTCTCGATATACGCGTTGCTTCGCCGGAAAGCACGGAAAGCTTCAGGTCGGGGCTGTTCCACGTTCAGGATATTTCCTGCAGGATATGCTGCGGCGCGCTCGGCGCAAAGCCGGATATGACGGTGCTCGATATGTGCGGTTCGCCGGGGGGGAAGGCTTTTACCATAGCCGAAATCATGGAAAATTCCGGCAGACTGCTTTCTTTCGACCTGCACAAAAACCGCGTCAGGCTTATAAAAAGCGGCGCGCAAAGGCTCGGTCTCGATATTATCACGGCTGACGAAAACGACGCTAAGCTCTTTAACAGCTCCCTCCCGCCTGCCGACGCCGTTCTCTGCGACGTTCCCTGCTCGGGTCTCGGCGTTATACGCCGCAAGCCGGAGATAAAATACAAAGGGCTTGAGGAATTTGCGAGGCTGCCGCAGATACAGTACGAAATTTTGGACTGTTCGGCGAGGTATGTGAAAGCAGGAGGTACGCTTGTTTATTCGACCTGTACCCTTTCAAGGGCGGAAAACGACGAGGTCATGGATAAATTTTTCGCTCTTCACCCGGAATTTTCTCCCGCAAAAATAGCGTTCGTAAATTCCGAAAGAGCGTCGATAACGCCGGATATGTTTGATTCCGATGGATTTTTTATAGCTAAGGCTGTCAGAACGAGGTGAGCTTTTGTACATCACGGACGAAAACGGCAGGACCGATATACTTAGTCTCGAGCTTGACGAGCTGACAAGCGTTCTTGTTCAAATGGGAGAAAAACCATTTCGCGCAAAACAGATCTACGATTGGCTCCACTGCAAGGGCGCGGAAGATTTTTCACAAATGACTAATCTTTCTGCACAATTAAGAGACAAATTAAATGAAAAATTTTGTTTAAAATCACTATTTATCTGCAAAAGACTTGAATCTTCTGCCGATAATACTGTAAAATATCTATATAGGCTTAGCGACGGCGATCATGTCGAATCGGTGCTCATGGAATATGAGCACGGAAACACCATTTGCATCTCTACTCAGGCGGGCTGCAAAATGGGCTGTAAATTCTGCGCTTCGACCATCGCCGGCTTCAAAAGAGATCTGCTGCCGAGTGAAATGCTTTCCCAGATATACACAGCGCAGCGCGACAGCGGCAGAAAAATAAACGGCGCGGTGCTTATGGGTATCGGCGAACCGCTCGATAATTTTGACAACGTTATCTGCTTTTTAAAGCTGCTCTCCTCCAAAGAGGGCATGAATATGTCGCTTCGGCACGTTTCATTGTCGACCTGCGGCATTGTCCCGAGGATCTATGAGCTTGCCGAATTAAAGCTCGGCATAACGCTGTCGATATCGCTTCACGCGCCGGACAATATTACCAGAAGCGCGCTCATGCCGATAAACAGCGTTTATAATATCGAAGAGCTTATGAAAGCGTGCAGGTATTATTTCTCGCTGACCGGCAGACGTATAAGCTTTGAGTACGCGCTTATACGCGGACAAAACGATTCTTTTGAGGACGCTGAAAGGCTCGCGAAGCTTCTCGGCGGCTTCAACTGCCATGTAAACATAATCCCCGTAAACAAGATAAAGGAAAGAAGCTTTACCTCCGACCGCGCCGCCGCGCAGAGATTTAAAAATATGCTCTGCTCGCTCGGTCTTAACGCTACGGTCAGAAGAACGCTCGGGGCGGACATCGAGGCTGCCTGCGGACAGCTTCGCAGAGAATATCAGTCATAATAGGAAGGACGGTGATCTTTATGTATTTGTCATATAATTCCAATATAGGAAGCGTGCGCGCCGAAAATCAGGATAAGATCTGCGCCGGTTTTCTTTACGATGACGTTTCGCTCGCCGTAGTGTGCGACGGCATGGGCGGAGCCGCCTCCGGCGCGGTGGCAAGCGAGATCGCCGCGACCGAGATCTACAGGCGCGTCGCAGAGGGCTACCGCAGAGAAATGAAGCCGCAGACTATAAGAAATCTGCTCGAGACCGCCGTTGCCGCGGCTAACAGCATAGTTTACGAAAAAAGCTGCGAGGACATAGAGAAAAACGGCATGGGCACTACCTGCGTTGCAGCTCTCGTTGCCGGAAAGCACGCTTATATAATAAACGTCGGCGACAGCAGAGCCTATATCATGAACGATAAGGGAATACGCGCCGTGACGGAGGATCACACCTATGTTAATATGCTCTATAAGCACGGCGAGATAACATATGACGAAATGCTCAATCACAAGATGAGAAACATCATTACACGCGCCGTGGGAGTCGATCCGCAGGTCGAGCCTGATTTCTTCGAGCTTGAAGAAACAGGCAACTTCGCACTGTTTTTGTGTACTGACGGATTATATCTTTATTGCACCGAAAAAATCATATACGATACCGTATTTAACAAAAATCTCGACGACGGCGTATCTGATTTGATAGATTACTGCAATTACTGCGGAGGAAAGGATAATATTTCCGCCGCCGTGATAGCAAACTAAAAAATAGGATCAAAGAACAGGAGTTGAATTTTTCATGAGCTATATCGGCACAAGGCTCGATAACAGATATGAGATTACCGAGCAGATAGGCACCGGCGGAATGGCCGACGTCTATAAAGCGCACGATCTTGCTGAAGATCGCATTGTCGCTGTAAAGATATTGAAGGACGAATTTTCCGAAAACGCTGATTTTCTTAGAAGATTCCGCAACGAGAGCAAAGCTATCGCCGTACTCTCTCACCCCAATATCGTTAAAATATATGACGTAGGTCTTGATGATGATATAAAATTCATCGTCATGGAATATATTGACGGTATCACGCTTAAGGATTTCATAGAACAGCAGGGCGTGCTGCGCTGGAAGGACGCGCTGTTTTTCATAACCCAGATACTCCGCGCGCTTCAGCACGCGCATGACAAGGGTATCGTTCACAGAGATATAAAACCGCAGAACATCATGCTCTTTGAGGACGGCACTATCAAGGTCATGGATTTCGGCATAGCGAGATTTTCCCGCATCGACGGAAAGACCCTTTCGGATAAGACCGTCGGCTCTGTCCACTACATCTCACCGGAACAGGCAAGGGGCGATATGACCGACGAAAGAAGCGACATCTATTCTGTCGGCGTAATGCTTTATGAAATGCTCACCGGCAAAAAGCCTTACGACGGCGACACGCCCGTGGCTATCGCTCTAAAGCATATGCAGGAGGACTGCGTCGCTCCTCGCGAGATAACGCCCACAATTCCCGAAGCGCTTGAAGAGATCGTGCTTCACGCTATGGAAAAGGATCCCGCAAGAAGATACCAGTCGGCTGCCGATATGATAAAGGATATAGACACATTTAAGCTCGATCCTACCGTTGTTTTCGGTTACGGCGCTGTAGGCGCTGCACCCGAGCCGGTAAGATATTTCGATCCCGCGCCCGAGCCTGTTCCGCAGGTAAAATTCACCGAACGCAGGAATTATGAATACGAAAACGACAGAGACGACGATTATGACGACGACGAGGACGAATATGACGACACCCGCCGCAGCTACGTCGTTCCGATAATGCTTGCAGTTACCGTTGCGGTAGTTATCATGGCTTCTCTCGTTATCGCCTACTACGCTATCAAAAACTTCGGTACCGACGCTACCCACAAGGGAAATATCGAGATACCGAATTTTGTCGGAATGAATATCGTTCAGGTAGAGCAGCAGTACGGCGACAAGCTGTATTTCAAAATCGTTTTCTCTTTCCAGTAGCAGTTCTCTGTCA
>CANQCJ010000156.1 GCA_947589205.1 uncultured Ruminococcus sp.
TAAAGGCTTCGGCGTCCGTGTCCATGAACAAACAGAGCGTATCGCCGAAAAGGTGAGACTGACTTGTGACGGTCGGGTCTACCCGGTCGTCGATACATTCCCTGACGAGCAGACACGCCGCGTCGTAGATAACGTTTTTGGGCAGAAAGCGCGAAGCGTCCGCAAGGTTTTCCGAGACCTGTATCTTAGCTATCATCTCGTTGAGCGTGCGCTCCTCCTCGCGGTAGCGGTAAAAGCTGTTGTTGACGTTTCTCATGTAATTTGAAGCGTCCACCGAAAGGTCGTTCCGACAGCCGCAGGAATTGTTTATCAGCATTTCCGGCACGACCTTTATCAATTTATCCTCGCCGCTTAAGATAAGCTCTGCGGCGGCTTTGGCAAGCGACGTAAAGCTGCAGCGGCAGCTCGTTATCTCGGGCTTAGTAAAATAAATTTCTTCTATACCGTCAAAGCCGGTTATTATGATATCCTCCGGCACTCTGTAGCCGTTAGCGATGAACACCGAGCAGGCGGCTATAGCCATTGTATCGTTGGCGCAAATAACCGCCTGCGGAACGCGGCTTTCATCTATCAGCCGCTGAGCGGCTTCTCTTGCAGGCTCCGACCAGAAATCGCCGTAGCTTACCATTTTGTCTCTGTCAAAGGGTATGCCCTTTTCCTCGAGGACATTTTTAAAGACCTCTATCCTGCTTTCGGAAAAGCTGTTGTTTTCAAGTCCCGCGATAAAGTGTATATCCTTTATCCCGTGAAAATCCGTAACGTGCCTTACGGCGGCTTCAAAGCCGCTTTCGTAGTCGAAAACGACAGCCCCGTGAGGGGGATATTGTCTGTCGGCGGTTATAACTCTTATGTTATGCTTTTCGGCTTTTGAAATAATTTCATTGACGATATTTTTATCCTTTAAATTTTCATCACAGATGACCACCGCGTCTGTTATATCGGTATCTATCAGCTTAAAAACGGTAGCCTCTCCCAATTCCATAGGGTCGCTCCGCGAAAGATCCGAGCAGGTGTTATACACCATCAGCCGCCAGCCGTGCGGGGCGAGCTGATTATTTAACGCGGCGACAAATTCGTGCGAGGAGCTGTCTCCGATACGCGATGTACAAAGCGCGGCTATCCTATACCTCCCGACCATTTTTTCGGCACCTCCCCTTTTTGTTATATATATTTTAATTATATCATAATTAAATTTAGGTGTCAATAATCTGACGGCAATTTTTTTATCGGCGTTTTTTTATTGCCGCATATTCGGAATGTTTTAGCAATTCAAAAATAAAATTTTTCAGGAATAATCCGACAGGATATGCGAATAATATCAGTACCGACCGTCTGAATGTGCGGTTCAGACCATAAACAAAACGGAGGTTATAATAAATTATGAAAGCTACAGGGATAGTGCGCAGGATAGACGATTTAGGGAGAGTTGTTATCCCTAAAGAGATACGCAGAACGATGAGGATACGCGAGGGCGACCCGTTAGAGATCTACACCGGTCCCGACGGGGAGGTCGTGTTCAAAAAATACAGCCCGGTCAACGAGCTGGAAAACGCCGCGGAGGCTTGCGAGGTCATATCGAAATTAGGCGGCGCGCCGGCGGTGGTGTTTGACAGAGATCACGTCGTCGCGGTCGCCGGAGTGCAGAAAAAGGAGTACAGCGAGAGGAGGATCTCCCCCGCGCTCGAGGATCTGCTTGAAGCAAGGCGGTCTTTCGCGATGACGGACGACGGCGCGCAGCTCAGACCGATAGAGGGCATAGAAAGCCGCGCGCTTGCCGTAACGCCGATAATCTCAGCGGGAGACGTTGCCGGCGCGGTAGCGTTTGTCGCCAACGGCGAAAACACCAAGGCAAGCGAACAGCAGGTCATGCTGGCGAAAGCCGCCGCGATGTTTTTAGCCAAACAGATAGAGGCTTGAAAGCTGCATAAAAAAGCCGAGAGCATTTTTGATGTGCCCCCGGCTTTTAATATTATTTCAGCCTGTTTTTCGTCTTGTTTACAATGAGAAAGAACACGAACACCGCCGCGATGAGCACTACCGCCATTGCGGCGTAAACCTTTGTCAGGGAGGAATTGCTGTCCTTTTCAGCCCTGTCGGTTTTTGAAGCGGTACTGCTCGAAAGGGTAACGGCTTCGGCGTTTTCGGATATCGGCGTGTCGGCGGGAACGACGCTTTCGGGGTCGGCTTCGGTAATTGCCGCGCCGCTTTCACTAAACGTTTGTTCTGCGTCGGGAACGCTCTGTTCGTCCCCGCTTTGCTCGGGCATAGGGCGGTAAACGTCTATCGAATATACGTTCTCTACGCTGCCGTCCGCGCTCGTTACGGTTATCGTCAGCGGCGTGTGGCCGTAGCCGAGATAATTGCTGCCCTCATACCAGATACCGTCGAGCGGGTTTTCAAGAACGCCCTCCGTCTCGATGTACTCGGTGTCCTCGGAGACCGTCACGGTGTAGTTGTATATCCCCGGGGAAAACGCGGGTCTAAGCTCGCCTGCGGTCACGGTCAGAGAGGAAAGCTGCGCGCCGCTCGGCTGCGGCGTATCGGGCATACTGCTGTCGTCTGCCGAAGCCGTACTGTCCGATACGCCTAACGTAATTTCCGCGCTGTCGCTGAGAGAGCTGCCCAGGCTTATGCCGTCCATCGACATGATAGAACCGTTGGAAAGGCTGAGCGTACTTGATCCGCCGCGCAGAGCCTTGAATTTAAGCTCGACGGAAAATTCATCGGTGTCCGTTCCCGGGAAGCCTTGTATATTGAGCAGCCCCCCGCCGCCGAAAGCAAAATCGCTTCCGACAAATTCCATATCCTCCTCGCTGTAGCTTAGCTGCGCCTGCACCGTGCCGATAGCGGAATCAGCCGTGAAATCTATATTAACGGTAAACTCATCTCCGACGGAAACGTCCGCAGACGGCAGGGTGATGCTCCCCGAACCGACAGCCGAAGCGGTCAGCGGAAAACACAGCGCTGTCAGAACGACAAGCAGAAGCGTTATTATTTTTTTATATTTCATAATTGATTGTTCTCCTTTTGATTTGAGCACGTTTTTGCTTATTGGTATTATAATATAAAACAACGGTCAAGTCAATATAAATCACTATTTTGTAACAATTTCAACTGTCGGATTTGTGAAAAATATACCGTTTGAAAGCTTAGGATTTGTGCTTAATGCCGAAAATTTGGCAGGGCTATTGACAAAATGATTACGCGGTAGTATACTATAAGTGTACTAAGGCAGATAGTACACTTAGTACAGATAGGACGACGGAAAAGAGAGAACAATTAGAAGTAAGAGGTTAGATGTAAGAGGTTAGAAGAAGTTAGAGGTAAGAGGTTAGAGGTAAGAAATTAGAAAAAATCTCGCCGCTGAGCGTTAAGCTCAGCGAAAAATAAAACCACCTTTGACTCTCACCTCTTACGGTCTGAACGAAGTTCAGACTCTAACCTCTGCGACTGAAGGGAGCGTGACTAATTGATAAGGATAGACGTGACCGGGCGTACCCCGATATACGAGCAGCTCTGCAAGGCTGTCTGCGCGGATATTTCTAAGGGGATATTGAAGCCGGGGGATAAGATGCCGGGGGCGCGGACGCTCGCTAAGGAGCTGGGGCTTAATCCCAATACCGTGGCTAAAGCCTATACAAGGCTCGAGCAGGAGGGGATAGTCTACTCGGTGGCGGGGCGCGGCTGCTTTGTTTCTCAAAAGGACAAAAACGCGCCCGATGCGCTTACCCGTGATTTTGAAGTCAAGGCGCGCGAAGCGTTGGAATTGGGCGTCAGTCCGCAGACGCTTATCGGGATAGTTGAACGGCTCAGCCGTCAGCTTAATAATGAAAATGAAGGGGGAACGGATAAATGATAGAAATAAACGATCTGTCGCTGACCTTTACGGGCGGCAGGAAGGGTACTAAGGACGAGGGCGCGGAATTTAACGCGGTGCAGAATGTGAGCTTGACTATCCCGGACGGCTGTGTTTACGGATTTTTAGGCTCAAACGGCGCGGGCAAGTCTACGATAATGCGCGTGCTCTGCGGGATATATGAGCCGACCTCCGGGAGCGTTAAAATTGACGGAGACGAGGTGTACGACTGCGCGGAGGCTAAAGCCAAGATATTTTTCGTAAACGATGAAACAGTGCAGTATTCGTCCTTTACGCTTGACGCGCTAAGAAAATATTACAAAGCCTACTACAAGGATTTTTCCGATGAAACGTTCGAGCGTCTGCGCGCCAAGCTCGATCTGCCGATGAAAAAGCGTATGAGCGATTTTTCCAAGGGCATGAAGCGTCAGGCGCTTGTGATAATAGGGCTTGCGAGCCGCACGAAATATCTTATGCTCGACGAAGCGTTCGACGGTCTCGACCCTGCTATGCGCAAAATGATAAAAAACATGATAATAGACGAGATATACGACCGTCAGGCGACGCTGATAGTAAGCTCGCACAATATTGCCGAAATAAACGAGCTGTGCGACCGCGCTATGCTCATACACAAGGGTAAGCTGATATTCTCAGACGAGATAGACGAGATACGCAGCGGCTTTGTAAAGCTCCAGCTTGCCGACAAGAGGCGTATAGTTTCAAAGCAGGAGCTTGAAGCGCTGGGGCTGTCTGTTATGCAGTATTCGCAGACGGGAAGCATCGTTCAGGCGGTCGTAAGGGGAGAAAACGAGCGGGCGGTCAATTCGCTTGTCGGCGGCTTGGGCTGCGATATCTGCGAAACGATACCGCTTACATTGGAAGAGATATTTATTTATGAATTGGAGGCGAGAGGATATGGCGGAGAAGTCGATCTCATTTCAGAGGATTAAAGCCTCGGTCAAAGCCGAATACACCGCGCATTCTAAGCTTGCGCTGATAAATATACTGGTGACGGCTCTTGCCTGCTTTGTGCAGTCGGCAGAGAGCATAGATGTGGCACAAAATTCCGGGATATATTCGTTCAGCCATAATACCGCTGTGCAGGTCGCAAGCTTTCCGTTTATGATGTACATGTTTACCGCAGCTCTCGGAGCGATAGTCTGCGCTATGCTTTTCAAAGACCTTTCCAACCGCCAGACAGGCGATGTGACGATGTCGCTGCCGATGAGCGCGTCGGAACGCTTTTACGCAAAGCTCATCACTCTCGGTCTTTTGCAGCTTCTGCCGATGATCTGCTTTATGCTCTTGAGCCTGG
>CANQCJ010000157.1 GCA_947589205.1 uncultured Ruminococcus sp.
AGGTGGCGCTCTACCGGATGAGCTAAATCCGCAGAAAAACGACCGGAATGGGGCTCGAACCCACGACCTCCAGCGTGACAGGCTGGCGTTCTAACCAACTGAACTACCCGGCCAAAATGTTCAGCTAATTTTAGAATAATTCGCGGAGATAAAAATCTCCGCGTCAAATGGAAGTTATAGGGCTCGAACCTATGACCCTCTGCTTGTAAGGCAGATGCTCTCCCAGCTGAGCTAAACTTCCTTTTATTCACCGCTTCAAGCGACTATTATATTATACTTCATCAAAGCGGCTTTGTCAAGTCTTTTTTTAAAAAAACTTCCATTTTGTATATTTAAACAAATTTAATAAGCAATTTATGTACATATTGTACGATCAATACTCTTCAAACTCTTCCCTGCCGCCGTTAAAAACGTCAAGATCTATATGCTTTTCCTCGCCAATGTATCCGTCAAGCCTTGCCGTGTCGGAATACTGCCAGAACGTCCAGTCCTTGTCCGGCGTAAAATAAACATCGCGTATCCACAGATCGTACTCGTCGAAATTTTCCGCTATGTAAAGCGAATAGGCAGAGCCGGTCGCATAGATGATCGGCTTTTTACCGTAATGCTCTTCAAGCGTATCGAGAAGCGTTTTCAGCTCGTTCACGACCTCCTCCGGCGGCTTGGGAGATTTTCTGTACTCACCGTAAAATTCAACGTCCACGACAGGCGGCAGCATTTTATCGTAATTTTCTACGTTTTTTATAAAATTTTCCGCCTGAGTTTTTCCGCTGCTGTCAAAGCTGAAAAAATGGTACGCACCGACTCTGAGGTCGGTCCTTCGCGCCTGCTCGTAATTATACCCGAAACGCTCGTCAACATAACCGCTGCCCTCGGTAGCCTTTATAAAAGCAAAATCCAGCCCGCTCGAAAGCGTTTCCCAGTCTATCTTCCCCTGATAGGAGGAAACGTCGACCCCCTTGACGGGGTATTTATTTGCCGAAAAAATATTGATCTTTATTATTTTTAAATAAAACAAAGCCGCTAAAGCCGTCACAATTAAAGCGGCGGCAATGAGCGAAATTATAAGTCCTTTTCTGACCGTTCTCATTTTTAAATAAAGCTGTCTCCTTAGCGTTTTTCTTAATACAAATATACTCAAAGCTTAAAATAATTATTCGCGTGAGCTTTGTATCAGCGCAATTATTTCATCGGAGGTGAAAACATATTTTTTATCGCAGAAATTGCAGCAGATCTCCGTTTCGGGGTCTCCGGCAAGCTCCTCAAGCTCCTTAGCGCCAAGCGATATCAGCATTCTTTCCGTCCTTTCGCGCGAACAGTCGCAGCGGTATTCCACCTGAAAATCATCGAGCGTCTCAGGCTCTAAGCCGTCAAGAGCGCGCATGGCAAGCTGCTCTGCGGTCATTCCCTGAGAGAGAAGCTTTGTTACCGGCGGCAGCTCTGCGATATTTTTTTCTATCGTGCTTATCGTTTCCTCCGGCGCAAACGGCAGCAGCTTTATTATAAATCCTCCCGCGCAGCTTACCGTCAGATCGGGTGAAATAAGCACGCCGAGCGCGCATACTCCCGGGGTCTGCTCGCTTGAAGCGAGATACTGCATTATATCCTCGGCTATTTCTCCGCTGACAAGCGGTATCTGCCCCGAATACGGCTCTTTAAGTCCGAGATCCTTTATTACCGTGAGCGTTCCGTCTTTGCCGACCGCCCCGCCGACGTCGAGCTTTCCGTCCGCTCTCGTTTCAATTTCAACGCCGCCGTTTTGCATATAAGCCTTAACGTTTCCATAACTGTCCGACACCGCTGTCAGCGCGCCTATCGGTCCGCCGCCGTCTATCCTGACGGTAAGCGAATCGTTTTTGCCTTTAAGCTCAAATCCGAGCAAAGAGGCTCCGAGAGCAAGCCGTCCGAGTGCGGCGGTGCAGACAGCCGAGGAACGGTTTATCTGCTCTATCCTTGAAACGATGTCCTTGCCATCTATCGCGCTGCAAACGGCAGAGGCGTCTTTCGTTATAGCTCTGACTATTCTTCCCATTATTTTTCATCTCCGTTTTTTCCTAAAGCACGCCGTACAAAGGCGTTAGCCGGCATTTGTGCGGCGGCGTCTTAACACATACACCGCGCGCTCGCTGTTTTCATCAAGCGGGTCGAGGGTGTACCCGTCAAAGCAGCCGAGAATCTCAAACGAATGCTTTTCGGCGCATTTTTCGATAAGCTCCCTCGGAAGATAGATCTCCCTGAAGCTCTCGGAATATCTTCTGTACGCTCCGTCATCGGTCTTTTCAAAGAAATCAAGATATATCGAAACGGAATTGTCCGTTTTATCGTACTCGTTTTGCCAGCCGCAGTAGATCTCCTCCAAATCATAAATATACGCGCTGTCGCTAAGCACATTGCGATGCTTGTGCAGAGTATTTACGTCAAAAATAAAAAGCGCACCCGGCGCGGAAAAAAGCGATACTTTTTCAAACACCTCGTCAAGCTCCTCGGGAGTATCGAGGTGGTTAAGGCTGTCAAGCGAACAGACGGTAATATCTACCGTGCCGAACATATCCAGCTCTCTCATATCCTGACAAAGATACTGTATCGGCAGCGAGCCTTCAAGCTTTTTTTCGACGGCGCAGTTGAGCATATCCTCCGAAGCATCCGTTCCGATAACGTCAAAGCCGCGCCTTGCAAGCTCCTCGGAGAGCGAGCCGGTTCCGCAGGCAAGATCGAGCAGGATATTACCCGAAGCGTTAAAACGTTTTACATAAGCCTGAATCATATCCGCGGCGGCGGCATAATCCACATTTTTTGTCAGCGCGTCATAAAAGCGCGCAAAGCTTGAATACGCGCTCATTTATCCTTTTCCTTTAATCTGTCAAAAACGATCTTGTATCCGCCCGTGCCGTCATAATTGAGCGAACGGTTGACGCGGCTTATCGTCGCCGTGGACGCTCCCGTTTCCTTTACAATATCGCTGTAAACGTGATTCTCGGTGAGCAGCTTTGCGACCTGAAAACGCTGCGAAAGTGATTTTAATTCCGGTATGGTGCAAAGATCCTTAAAAAAGCAGGCGCACTCCTCAACGGTCTCTAAGTGTAAAACGGCTTCATAAAGCTCCTCTAAATTTTTGACTTCAAGCTTATCCTTCATCGCAAGAACATCCTTTCTACAGCCGAAAAGCGTGTCGGCTAAATAGTCGCTTATCAAATATATTTTAACATAGAAAAGCGCTAAAGTAAATAGGCTTATATTAATATTCACAATTTATTAACACCTTTTCCTAATAGTGACCTAAAGCAAATTTTAAGCATATTATATCTCGGGGAGTTAAAATCAAACGAAACGGAGCTTTTTTATGAAGAGTATAAGTCTTTGCATGATAGTGCGCGATGAGGAAGAGGTTTTGGAACGTTGTCTGCACTCTGCCGAAGAGATCGCCGACGAGATAATAATCGTCGATACGGGATCGACGGACAAAACCAAGCAGATCGCCTCCAAATATACCGACAAGGTGTACGATTTTTTGTGGACGGACGATTTTTCGGCGGCAAGAAATTTTTCCTTTTCAAAGGCAGGCTGCGAATATATCATGTGGCTCGACGCGGACGATGTTTTAAGTCCCGGCGCGGCAGCGCGGATAAAATCTCTTAAAAATTCATCGGATATGAACGCGGACGTCTATATGATGAAATATGACGTCGCCTTTGACGAAGGCGGCAGACCGGTGTTTTCCTATTACCGCGAGAGAATATTAAAGCGTTCCCGCAGGGCCGAATGGGTAGGTAAGGTCCATGAAGCTGTCGCTCCGTACGGAAAGACAGAGTATATCGAAGAAGCGGTAGAGCACAGAAAGGTCAAGGTGAACGATCCCGACAGGAATTTGCGGATCTTTGAAAAAATGATCTCGGACGGCTGCGTCTTAGACGCAAGAGAGCAGTATTATTATGCCCGTGAGCTTTATTATCATAACAGAAAAAACGAAGCCGCAAAGCTGTTTGAAAATTTTATCTCGGACGAAAACAGCCGTGTTGACGACCGCATTAACGCTTGTCTCGAGCTTTCAAGATGCAGAGACGATACAGACAGATCGCTCAGCGATCTTTTCAAAAGCTTTTTGTTCGATTCTCCCCGCGCGGAGATCTGCTGTGAGATAGGACTGCTTAAAATGAAACAGGAAAAATACCGCGAAGCCGTTTTCTGGTACAAGGCTGCGGCGGATACGGATATAAGCGAACACGGCGGCGGATTTGTCAATGCCGACTGTTACGGCTATATACCGTATATGCAGCTATGCGTTTGCTTCGACAGGCTCGGAGACCGCAAAAAGGCGGCGGGATTTAACGAGCTTGCGGGAAAAATAAAGCCCTATGACAAAAGCTATCTCTATAACCGCGAATATTTCCGCGCTATAGAAAACAACTGATACAGGAGGAATTTTTTATGGCAATATACAGATTTTCCGATCTTAACAGAGCCTCCGGCGATAACGGCAGCTGCGGCTGCGGCAGCAATAACGGTAACAGCAATAACCAGCCGATCAATTGCTGCAGCAACGTTTACCCCAGACCTCCGATAATCATCGGAATAACAGGACCTACCGGCGCGACCGGAGCTACGGGAGCGACAGGAGCGACGGGTCCTGCCGGCGGCGGCAGCGGAGTTACCGGGGCTACCGGCGCGACCGGTGCCACAGGTGCGACAGGCGCGACAGGCGTAACCGGAGCTACCGGTGCAACGGGAGCTGCCGGAATTGACGGCGCAGTCGGTCCTACAGGTCCTACAGGCGCGACAGGCGTAACCGGAGCTACCGGTGCAACGGGCGTTGCCGGAGCTGACGGCGCGGTTGGTCCTACAGGTCCTACAGGCGCGACAGGCGTAACCGGAGCTACAGGCGCAACGGGAACTGCCGGAATCGACGGCGCGACAGGTCCTACCGGTCCAACAGGTCCTGCCGGAGCGACCGGACCTACAGGACCTACAGGGGCTACAGGAGCGACGGGAGCGACGGGAGCAACAGGAGCAGCCGCGCCCGCAGCGGTCGCCGCATTCGGCGGAGCTTACAATAATTCTGCGGACACGGTGGCTCTTGCCGCGGATACACCGTCTCAGCTTCCTCTCGCGAACACGCTTGCCGCTGAAAACATTACTGCATCGACAAACGCGCTGACTGTCGGCGAGGAC
>CANQCJ010000158.1 GCA_947589205.1 uncultured Ruminococcus sp.
TTTGCGGAAGGTACATAGCAAAATTTCTCCTTTTATCTCAAATTATCCTCGCTGTAAAATTTCGGCACAAACTGCTCGTTATCCGCGCCCTTTTGCTGAGCAAAGCCGTCAAAGCCCGCTTTTTCAAGCTCCTCAAGCACGCTGTTATATTCAAATTCGGCTATATGCCGATTTAATTCCTTGAAATTTCCCGCCTTGTACATCGGTGTGTACTGGCGCATAAGGCTTATTAATATCTCGTCCGGCGCAAAGCGTTTTCTAAGCTCGCGGATAATTTGTACAGAATCCCTGCGGCAATTCGGAAGTATCAGATGTCTTACGATAACGCCGCGCTTTATTATGCCGTTTTCAACGATCGGCTTTCCGACGATCCGGAGCATTTTTTCAACGGCTTCCATCGCCCTTTCAAAATAGTCCTCGGCAAAGGAATATTTCTTAGATATCTGAGCGTCGAAATATTTTATATCCGGCAAAAATACGCTTACCCTGTCTCCTAACATTTCAAGCGTCTGCGGCCTTTCATAGCCTCCGCTGTTGTAGACTACCGGTATTTTCAGCTTATCTCCCGCAATGTCGAGAGCCTTAATTATCTGCGGAACAAAATGGGTGGGGTTTACAAGGTCAATATTATGTACGCCCTTTTGCTGTAATTCAAGAAAAATTTCCGCAAGGCGTTCCTCGCTTACTTCAAAGCCCTTGGAAAGCTGCGATATCTCAAAATTCTGACAATAAACGCATTTTAACACACACCCGCTGAAAAACACCGTACCCGCACCGCTGCTGCCGCTTATACACGGCTCTTCCCACATATGCACGTCCGCGCGCGCAATGCGCACCGTGTTTTTTTCTCCGCAAAAGCCCTTGCTTACGCTCCTGTCGACGCCGCACTCGCGCGGGCAAAGCCGACAGAGCTTATTATTCGCCGCGCTCATAAGCCGCTAAAAATTCGCTTACCGGAATTTCTATCTGCGTGGAGACCTGTTCGCCGATCGCAGGGTCATGGTAATAGACTACTATCGTCATATTGTCTATATTTTCATTGACCGGTATCTGCACCTCATTGAGCGGGTTTGCGCTTCCGTCTACTGCGGGTATTACGGAATAGAGCATATTATAGTCCTCGTCAAACGCGTCCGCCACAACGCCGTCTATCAGCGATGTGACATCATCGAGGGAAACGTCAACATATGCTTTCAGCCATTTTCCGTCATCAAGCTGCGCTTCGTCCATAATATTTACATACTGCGGCGTCTCGCTGCCGGTTATCTCCTCCACATCATCATATTCGCCGTCAACTCTTATATTTGTGACGTCCGCAAGGGAGTAGTCCTCTTCCGTGGTCTCGACCTCCTCGTAGTCGGCATATATACTGTCTAAGGAATTTTCACTTTCGTTCTTACCGTTGACGGCGGCTATAATTGCGCCGGCTATCGGGACAATAACGCTTAAAACCGTTGATATTATTATAAAAAATACTATTATGATTATAAATCTTTTTACCGCGCGGGCGGATCTGTCCTGAGAGGAGCTGCTTGAATTTCCGCCTGCGGTGTAGGAATTCATCAGATTTTTATACTGATCATATGCGGAGGTGTTTGAATTGTATGACGTGCTTGAATTATATGTTTTAAACGATGAAGCGGGATTCTGCGCGGCGTTTTTTACCTGCGCCGCGTTGTGACTGCTGAAGCGCGACGGGTCATAGCCTGCGGTCACGTTAGGCTGCGTTCTCGGCGGGTCGGGATATTTTTTGTTCGCCCTTCGGCGTCTCTCCTCAAGCTCGCGGCTTATATCCTTTTCCTCCATGATCTGCTTA
This sequence comes from uncultured Ruminococcus sp., assembly GCA_947589205.1. GTDB lineage: Bacteria > Bacillota > Clostridia > Oscillospirales > Ruminococcaceae > YE71. The sequence goes on from CANQCJ010000158.1 coordinate 1,817, forward strand.
TAGAGAAAATCCTCCTCGTCGGGTCTGCGCGGCATATCCTTTGTATGGGTATGCCCGTCTATATCCGTACAATTTATATCATCGCGCGCGGTAAAGCATTCCGGACAAAGATCCGAATCGCTGCTTTTGAATTTATAACCGCAGACCTTGCATTTATAAGCCATAACGAAATTCCTCCCTATAATATTATCTCAACGCCGCAGTTCTTCGGCAGATACGCGCCGTAAAATCCACAGCCCGCCGATACTGCGGCCCTTTCAGCCGTTTTTATATCGTCAAATACCCCAAAGACAGCCGCTCCGCTGCCCGTCATTTCCGCGCCGTATGCGCCGTTTGCTTTTAAGCTCTTTATCGCGTCCGAGACCGCCTCGACCTCGCAGCATTCGCTGAACGCGTTATACAGCGCGCCGCCCAATCGCTTTGCGCCATCGGGTGCGGCGTTAGTCGAATAGGCTTTCATAAAGCCGTCAAAATCCCCCGCGCCGAAGATACCGCGCGTATCGAAGCTTTTGTAAGCCGACGGCGTTGATATCGCCGCGTTCGGCTTTACTACAGCAAAGCAAATATCGTTTTTCAGCGGTCCTATCGGCGTCATTATATCTCCGACGCCCTCGCAGACTGCGGCTGAACCGACAAGGCAAAACGGCACGTCCGCGCCGCATTCGGCTGCCGCCGAGAGCTTCTGCTCTTGTGTAAGTCCGAGACCTAACAGCTTATCCGTTACGGCTATCGCCGCCGCGCAGTCCGCACTTCCGCCGCCCATTCCCGCGCCTGTCGGTATGCTTTTTTCAAGCCTTATCTCTAAATTTACACCGCTCGTTATGCCCGCCTGTTTAAGTGCGGCTCTTACGCCCTTTATTACAAGATTATCCTCAGCGCAGCTCAACCCGCTCAAATTCGTGCTCATGCGTATTCCATTGCTTTGGGTGAGCTTAAATTCAAGCACATCGCAGAGCGATATCGAGTGCATTACCGTTTTGAGCGAATGATAGCCGCTTTCCATTTTGCCGGTTATGTCGAGAAAAAGATTGAGCTTTGCATAGGCCTTTGCGATCATTATTTTTTTAGCTCCTCCAAAAATTCTCCGATGCGCTTTAACGCTTCCTTTAAATGTGCAAGCGAATAGGCGTAGCTTACCCGTATAAAGCCCTCTCCGCTGTCTCCGAACGCGCTGCCGGGAACGACCGCCACCTTTTTTGAATAGACAAGTCTTTCGCAAAATTCCTCGCTCGTAAGCCCTGTCGAGCGTATGCTCGGGAAAACATAGAACGCTCCCTGCGGCGTAAAGCAGTCAAGTCCCAGCCTGTTAAAGCCGTCGACCACATAACGCCTCCTCATATTATATTCATGCTTCATTTTTTCTATATCCGCGCGGCATTCCGCAAGAGCGGTCTGCGCCGCATACTGGCTCGTCGTCGGTGAACTCATTATGCAATACTGATGGAGCTTGAGCATATTTTTCATTATCTCCTCCGGCGCGGCGGCAAAGCCGAGACGCCAGCCCGTCATTGCAAAGCTTTTTGAAAAGCCGTTTATTACGACCGTGCGCTCTCTCATATTGCCTATCCCCGCGATAGAGCAGTGCGTTCCCGAATAGGTAAGCTCGGAATATATCTCGTCGGATATTACAAATATATCCGTACCCTCCAATACCTCCGCTATCGCTTCAAGATCCTCTTTTCTCATGACCGCACCCGTCGGATTGTTCGGAAACGGCAGTATCAGCAGCTTGGTTTTCGGCGTTATCGCTTCTTTAAGCTCATCGGCTGTAAGCCGAAATTCGTTTTCTACCCTTGTCGCTATCGGCACGGCTGCAGCTCCCGCCATCTCCGCCATCGGCTTATAGCAGACAAAGCTAGGCTCTACTATTAGAGCTTCGTCCCCGGGGGAAAGTATCGCGCGCACCGCTAAGTCGATAGCCTCCGAACCGCCTACCGAAACGAGTATCTCCCTTTCGGGGTCGTATTTTGCGCCCGCGGAGGCTTCAAGATACCCGGCTATCTGCCGCCTTAAACCGATAAGTCCCGCGTTAGCCGTATAGCAGGTCCTGCCCTTTTGAAGGGTATCTATCGCGGTCTGCCTTATTTTCCACGGAGTTTTAAAATCCGGCTCTCCCACTCCGAGCGATATAACGCCCTCTACCTGCTCTGCTATATCGAAAAATTTCCTTATCCCCGAGGGCTTCATCTCGACCGCGGTCCGATTCAGCAGCTTTTCATAATCCATGCTCATGGCGAGATCAGACCTCTTTCATCGCGTTCTTCTTCGTGTATCACTATACCGTTTTCCTTATAGGATTTAAGCTCAAAATGCGTAACGGTAGAGGTCACGGCTTCTATCGCCGCAAGGCGCGCCGACACAAACTGAGAAATTTCTCTGATATTTTTTCCCTTTACGCTTACAAGCACGTCATAGCCGCCCGACATCAGCGTTACCGATTCTACCTGCTCATAGTCGGCTATCTCGCAGGCGATCTCGTCGTATCCGCTCTGGCTCTGCGGAGTTACCTTAAGCTCTATCAAAGCCTTTACCGAATTGGGATCGGCTTTGGCTTCGTCTATTACCGCCGAATAGCCCTTTATCACGCCGTCCGCTTCAAGCGCGGCGATACGGCGGGTTATCTCCTCCTCGCTCTGACCGAGCAAAACGGCAAGCTCACGGTCGGTCAGCCGCGCGTTGGTTTTTAAAAGATCGAGAAGCTCGTCCATTTTTTATCAACTCATTCCTTTCAAGAATACCGCTCCGCCTGCCGCCGCCCACAATATCAGCGCAAGCGGCAGACAGATACGAAATTTTATCTTTTTGGTCTTATGCCTGAACACCGTCATTCCCAAAAGCGCGCCGACCGCTCCTCCGCAAAAGGCAAGCGTGAGCAATGCCGCTTCGGATATTCTCCAAGCCCCCGTTTTGGCTTTCAGCTTGTCGATACCGAACGCTATGAACGCTGCTGCGCTTATCAGCGCGCTTACAGCGAGGTAGACGGTCATTTAAAATACCTCACGCCGTTTTCAAAGATCTGCTGATCCTTTTCTCCCGGAACGTTCATGCTGACAAAGCTGCCCTTGCGCTCGCTGTGTCCCATTTTTCCGAAAACTCTGCCGTCGGGCGAGGTAATGCCCTCTATCGCTTCTACCGAGGTGTTCGGGTTGCATTGTATATCATAGGTCGGCTCGTTGTCAAAGTCCACATACTGGGTCGCTATCTGTCCGTTCTCGGCAAGCTGCGCTATAAGCTCCTCGCTTGCGGTGAATCTTCCCTCCCCGTGAGAAACAGCAACGCAGTGTATATCGCCGACTTTGCTCGAAGCAAGCCACGGCGACTTGTTGGAGGCTACGCG
>CANQCJ010000159.1 GCA_947589205.1 uncultured Ruminococcus sp.
ACCACATACCCCTTTTCGCCGAACACCATACAATCGGGCGTTTTTGCGTTCGGAACAAGTCCGTTTTTTCTGAGATAATTGGCTACCGCGTCGCAGTTTACTCCGAAGCCTACCGCCGGGCAGGGATCGCCGAATTCTCCGAGAAGTCCGTCATATCTTCCGCCCTTGAGCACCGACTGACCTACGCCGGAAAGGTAGCCTTTAAATACTACTCCGGTGTAATAATCGGTATGGCTGACTATTCCGAGATCTACCGAGATCTTCTTTTCGTATCCGAGCGCGGCAAGGCGGTTGTAGACCGTTTTAAGCTCGGCAAGTATCGCCGTTATGTTGTCGTCGGTAAAAAGCGCGGCGGCTTTTTCAAAGACCTCCGCTCCGCCGAACAGTCCCGGAAGCTGCTTCAAAGCGCGTGTTATCTGGTCGTCGCCGATAGAATCGAGCAGGTCGTTCAGCGCGGGATAGTTTTTCTGCGATATGAGCAGTCTTATCTCCTCGCGCACATCGTCGCCGACATTCAGCTTTGCTACAAGCTCTTTAAAATATCCGATATGACCGACCTCGAGACTGAAATTATCACTGTCAAATTCCGCAAGCGCTTCTACCGCGGTGCAGAGAGCCTCATAATCGGCGCGCTTTAAATTTACTCCGCCGATAAGCTCGATCCCCGCCTGCACCGTTTCGTCCGAACGGCCTTTTAGCAGCGCGTTGTTTACATACACCGCCTGCCTGTAGTAAAGTCTCAGCGGAAGCTTAGCGTCTTTAAGGCGCGTGGAAACGAGCCGCGCTATCGGTATCGTAGAATCGGGGCGAAGGGCTATCAGCCGTCCCTTTGAGTCGGTAAGCTTGTACATACCCTCCTGCCGGAAATTCCGCGAGCTTCCGATAAACATATCATAAAATTCTATCCCCGGAGTAACTACCTCGCTGTATCCGAATTTTGTAAAAAGCGAAGCGAGACGATCCTCGACCGTCCTCCTCGCAAGGCATTCCTCAAACAGCAGATCCCTCGTTCCCTCGGGAGTTATCAGATCTTTTCTTTTCATCAATTGATCTCCTTTACTTCATCGTGCTAAAGTAGTAGCATAGTATCAAATTACTTTAATATAATATCATAATTTCCCCTGCTTGTCAAGCAAAATAGTTTCGGTTTTGTTGAGCACGAGTAAATTTTATGTTAACTAAAAATCAAACAGCGTCATCTGATTGCTTTCGGGAAGGTCTCCGAACGCGCCATAGCTTTTAAGCGTGTCGATAACGGATCTACCCACGCCGCTTTGCTGCTGAAATTCCTCGATCGAGATAAAATCTCCGCTCTGCGCCTTTTCATAAAGCGTTGCCGCGGCGGTCTCGCCTATGCCGCTTATAGCGGAAAACGGCAGACGAAGCTTGTTTTCCTCCTCGATTTGGTAAATAAAAGCGTGCGATCTGTGGATATCGACAGGCAAAAATTCAAAACCGCGCAGCAGCATTTCATATATCAGCATCAGCGTGTCGATCGTGCCCTCGATCTTTGCGGAACGCTGCTCCTTCGGCAGAGCTTTAAGCTCTAAAATGCGGTTTTTCGCCTTGTGTACGCCGCCTACCGCGCTCTCCGCGTCAAAGTCCTCGCCGCGCACGGTAAATATCGCCGCGTAGAAAACTATCGGCTTATGCACCTTGAACCAGCAGAGCTTTATCGCCGAGGTCACATACGCCGCGGCGTGTGCTTTCGGGAACATATACTTTATTTTCAGACAGCTGTCGATATACCACTGCGGAACATTATGCTCCAGCATCTCACGCTTCATATCGTCGGTAAGCAGCTTCGGCGCGTTGCCCTTTCTTGTTATTTCCATTATTTTAAACGACAGCTTCGGGTCAAGTCCGTGGTAGATAAGATAGGTCATTATGCTGTCGCGCGTTCCTATGACCTCCGAGATAGTACAAGTACCGTTTCTTATAAGATCCTGCGCGTTGCCGAGCCATACGTCCGTGCCGTGGCTGAGTCCCGATATCTGCAGCAGATCGCTGAAATTTTTCGGCTTTGCGTCGAGCAGCATCTGGCAGACGAAGCCCGTTCCCATTTCCGGTATTCCGAGCGTTCCGGTCTCCCACATAAGCTCCTCCGCCGTTACGCCGAGGGCGGACGGAGAGGTGAAAAGGCTGTAGACGTCGGGGTCGGACATGGGGATATCGGTTATGACCTCTCCGGAAAATTCCTCGAGGTATTTATATATGGTAGGCACATCGTGACCCAACTCGTCAAGCTTTAGTATCGTATCGTGAAGCGAATGGAAATCAAAGTGGGTGGTTATAATATCCGCTTCGTTTTTTTCCGCAGGGTGCTGCACCGGCGTAAAATCGTATACCTCGTAATCGCCGGGAATGACGACCATTCCGCCCGGGTGCTGACCGGTCGTTCTCTTTACGTCGAGACAGCCGTTGACAAGCCTCTGCATTTCTGCGGGGCTTACGGTTTTTCCGCGTTCCTCGAGATATTTTTTTACATATCCGAAGGCGGTCTTTTCCTGAACTCCTGAAATCGTGCCCGCCTTGAAAACATGATCCTTTCCGAAAAGCTCCTCGGTGTATTTGTGCGACTGAGATTGGAAATCGCCGGAAAAGTTAAGGTCTATATCCGGCGCTTTGTCTCCGTCAAAGCCCAAGAAGGTCTCAAACGGAATATCGTGACCGTCGCGGTGCATATCCGCCGAACATTTCGGACAGCTTTTCGGCGGCAGGTCGAAGCCCGAGCCGACCGAGCCGTCTGTTATAAATTCGCTGTAGCTGCATTTCGGGCAGACATAGTGCGGCATAAGCGGATTGACCTCCGATATGCCCGACATGGACGCGACAAACGACGAGCCGACCGAGCCTCGCGAGCCTACCTGATAGCCGTGCTCTACCGAATTGTGTACGAGCTTCTGGGCTATCATGTACAATACCGCGAATCCGTGCTTGATTATCGAAGCAAGCTCCCTGTCGAGCCTGTCGTAAACTATCTTCGGTATATGCCCGCGGAAGCATTCGGCGATATGCGCGTTTTCGTCCTCGGGAAGCTCTATCTCGTCAGGGTCGCAGTCGCCGTAGACATCGCAGCATTTTTTCCAGCAAAGCTCCTGGAGCTCTCTGACTGCGCCGGGTATGAACGGCGTATACGTTCCGTCCGGGAACGGCTTCAGTCCGCTTTCTATCATATCGGCTATCTTATTCGTGTTTGTAACGACTGTCTCGAACGCCTTTTCCCTGCCGAGATAGGAAAGCTCTTCAAGCATCTGATCTGTCGGCTTGAAATAGAGCGGTCCTTGTCGGTCGGCGTCGGTAAAGCCTTTTGAAGCCATTATTATCGCGCGGAATTTTGAATCCCCCGGATCCATGACGTGAACGTCTCCGGTGGCGCAGACGGGTATTCCCATTTCCTCGCCGAGAGAAACGATAAAACGGTTTATGTTCCTTATATCCTCCTCCGATCTTATGCCGTCGTATGGCTCGCGGTCGGATATCAGCATGAAATTGTTGTTGCCGTCGGGCTGTATCTCAAGATAATCATAGAATGAAGCTATCTGTTTTATTTTTTCCCTGCTCTCTCCCCTGAGATACGCCTGGATAAGCTCTCCGGCCTCGCAGGCGGAAGCGACAATAAGTCCCTCGCGGTTTTTAACAAGCTCCGATTTCGGTATCCTCGGTCTGCGGCGGTAATATTTCAAATTTGAATCGGAAATGAGCCGATAGAGATTTTTCAGACCGGTGTTGTTTTTTACAAGTATTATCTGGTGATATGTTTTGGTATCGGGGTCGAGTACCTTTGTTGTGTCCGCAAGCAGACTGTTCAGCATATCGGCGGTTATCACCATATGCGGGTATTTGTCGCTTATCATCTGAGCGAGCTTGACAAATATCTTAGAGAGCACCTCGGCGTCGTTGCAGGCGCGGTGGTGTCCGAAATCGCCGAAGCCGAAATGCTCCGCTACATGATCGAGCTTATGCTTTTTCAGCTCAGGCAGGAGCTTTTGCGACATTACCACCGTGTCGAGTGATGAAAAATCAAACTCTATCCCCGCCCTTAACGAGGCTTCTCTGATAAAGCCGCAGTCAAAATCTGCGTTATGCGCGACAAACAGCGGATCGTTTCCGCAAAATTCCTTAAACGCTTTAAGCGCGTTCGATTCACTCGGCGCGCCCTTTAGCATATCGTCGGTTATCCCGGTCAGATTTGAAATAAATTCGCTCAGCTCACAGCCGGGGTCGCAGAAGGACGAAAAGCTTCCGACAGGCTCTAAGCCGCGCAGCTTTACCGCGCCTATCTCGATAATTCTGTCGTTTTTCGGCGATGTTCCGGTAGTCTCCAGATCGAAAACTATCAGCTCATCGGTAAGCCGCGTCCTTTTAAAGCCCTTGTATATTTTTATATCGTTGTTTACTTCATAGGCTTCAATGCCGTATATCGCTTTGAAATTTCCGCCGTTTTTGTTTATCGCTTTTACCGCTCCGACCGCGTCCGGCAGACCCTGTACAACTCCGTGGTCGGTTATGGCGAGAGCCTTGTGTCCCCATTCATAGGCGCGCTTTACAAGACTGCTCGGCGCGGCGAGAGCGTCCATCGACGACATATTCGTATGACAGTGAAGCTCGACTCGCTTTTGCTCCGCCGTGTCCCTTCTGCCGGTCTTTTTGACCTGCATTATGCTGTCGGGGATAAAATAAAAATTATGATCGAAGTCGTCCTCCGCCATACTGCCCGCCGCAATGACGGACGTACCCTTTTTCATTATCTCGAGAATAGCCGAAAGCTCGTCCTTTGAAAGACGGTTTTTTATCTTTTTAACGTTTCCCAAAAGCTTTATATTGACAGAAGAGGTAAAATCCGTTAGACTTATTTTTGCTATGAGCATACCGTTTTTTGTCTCGTGGGTATCAACGGCGAATATCTCTCCCCAGACTATGATCCTGCCCACCGTCTCGGAGGTTATCTGTTCCATAGGCGTAAATCTTTCCTCCGGCGTTACCGGCGCGCCCATAAGCACCTTTGCATCCTCGGCAATTATCGGCAGCTCGGA
>CANQCJ010000160.1 GCA_947589205.1 uncultured Ruminococcus sp.
TAAAAGTTCCATTATAGTCATTCAGCTCACCTCCCTGCGGAGGTTAATGAGTGGAGTTTTGTGGTTTCGCGCAGCGAAATCGAGGTCATTGACCTCGAAACAAAACTCTGTGGTCTGAGCGAAGCTCAGACGCCGCTCGCGCCTGCTGTACCGAGCTTCGCCCGATACTGCAATCGTTCTCAATTAATATTATAACATCTCTGTCGAACCCTGTCAATATAAAAATTAAATTTTTACTCTGCCTATTGACAAAAACTAAAAACCGTGATATAATAAAACAAACAGGACGACCGCCGCCGGCGGTATCCTCCAAATATGACTATTTTTTAAATAGCCGCTGATGCACCAGATCGGCGGCTGTTTTTTTCGTCAAATAAATCATGCGCCCGAGCTTTGTTCGGACAACGGCTTATTTGAAAAATATCGGAAAGGAGTAGGCGCGGCTGAGTCAGGCAGCTGCTGCGGATCAAAAAAATGGCAGCATTCGGAAGAGACGATAGACTTTATAAATTGGAAGCAAGGATAAGACGGCTTGAATCACTGGTAAAAAATGGTAACGGGGGGTTCGATGTACTGGTTCGTCAAAGAGCTTAAAGGCAGAACTGTGAATATTCGCGACGATAACGGCAACAGCATCAGAACGGCAAAGGTGCTCGATTGCGACGAGGAATGGCTCAAAATTGAAGAAAACAACGAAAACGGTTCGTCGGAAACGCTCATCAGACTTAGTATTATCAACGAGATCAATGTTGTCGGCTGAACGGTCTCGTCTTAACCGGCGTTAAGACGAGACCGCGGGCTGCGCGAAAAATCGACGTTTTCAAACGTTTGTTTCTTTCAGCCGCTATGCCCGCAAGCATTTTTGGAGAAATTTTCATCGGATATTTGCAAAACCTAAGATCCGTTAAAAGAACAGCCGCGAAGCGGCGTTCCTCCATTAACATTTTTACATATAACGAGGGGAGAAAAATGGAAATAGATACAATGGCTCTTGTCGCGGCGGCAGTGATGCTGGCGGTCATTTTGGCGAATGTCACAGGCTCTGCGGGGAAAATCGACAAGCTTAAACGAAAAATTGACGATATCGAACGTACGTTCAGGACGCTTGACGCATCGAAAGGGGTGGAGAGCATGAACAGACTTATTGCGGAGCTTAAAGGGAAAAAGGTTTCGTTGGAAACCTATGACGATTATTTTGAAGGCTTGATAGTCGACGCCGATGAGGATTGGGTAAAAATGGAAGATGATGATACCTGCAAGATAATAAGGCTGCGAGACATTAAAAACGTCGAGATAGTTACCGAGAAGGCGGAATGATGCGGAATTTAAAGGTAAAAATGGCGTATAAAGGAACGGCGTATCACGGCTTTCAGCGGCAGAACAACGCTTACACCGTTCAGCAGGCGGTCGAGGACGCGCTTGGCGGGCTTCTGGGGGAAGGGGTCACCATATACGGCTGTTCCCGCACCGACAGCGGCGTTCACGCGCGGGAATTTTATTTCAATTTTTTCACGGAAAACCCCATAACCTGCCGCGGCGTGGTCTTTGGCACAAACGCGCTGCTTGACGACGACATTTCGCTGCTGACCTGCGAGGAGGTCCCGCCGGATTTCCACGCGCGTTACTGCTGCAGGGGCAAGGAATACGAGTACATTATCCACAACAGCGAGATAAAAGACCCGTTTTTCGCCGACACCGCTTACCGTTCTTGGTTCCCGATAGACGAACGTTTGTGCGACGAGGAATGCAGGCAATTCATAGGTCGGCAGGATTTCAAAGCGTTCGCTTCCGCCGACTGCGACAAATCCGACACCGTCCGCACTATCTATGACTGCTCGGTGCGCCGAGAGGGTCAGCTCGTTATTTTCCGCGTCTCGGGAGACGGATTTTTGTACAACATGGTGCGGATAATGGTCGGCACGCTTTTGAGCATAAACGAGGGCAAGCTCGAGCGCGGCGCGATAAGCCGCATAATCGCCTCTAAGGACCGCCGCCAAGCCGGCAGGACCGCGCCCGCCTGCGGATTGTATTTGAATAAGGTGTACTATTAGCGGCAGCCCGGATCTGCGCGCAGGCTGCGGAGGTTCGGAAAATATTTTTGATTTGCCTATTGACAAAAGAGAGAAAACGCGCTATAATAAAATGAGAAGGTTTTTTTAAATTGGCTTTTGATATCAGCCGCTGATGTATCGGATCGGCGGCTTTTTTTAGTAAATAGATCCATGCCGACAGACTAACAGAGAGGTGTAAAAAAACAAAATGAACGACAACGAGCATCGGGCGGTGCATACAAATATAGACTCCGTTCGGAAAAATGAGCGTTCTATACGCTATATGAAACGGCTGCTGGCGGTACTGATAGTCCTGTTTATCGGAATGGGGATCTATGTTTCCTATCCGTTCTGGCTGCCGAGACTCGAGGGGATCTTCGATAAGCCGTCTAAGACTATCGCTAATGACGGCGCGCTCGCTTCGGGGAATTTTCCTATCGAGGCCGAGGAAAGCGCGCAGCTCGGCATTATTAAGCAGGAGCTTGCGGTCGTTGACCTGCATACCGTCGCCTTTTATGACGCTAACGGCAAGCAGCGGTCGCAGTACGACCACGATTATTCCAATCCCGCCGCAAGCGTGAGCGGCAAACGCGTGCTTGTCTGCGATATCGGAGCGCAGGGCTTTTCGCTTTTTAACAACAGCGGCAGCATCTATTCAAAAACCGCCGAAAACGCGATACTTACTTCCGCTCTTTCGGAAAACGGCACGGCGGCAGTGGTGGTCTCCTCCAATAAATTTGCCTGCACCGCGCTGTTTTATAACAAAGAGGGCAAGCTCGTCTACCGCTACGACAGCGATCGGCGTATAACCTCCGTATACCTGGACGATAACGGCAAAAACGCGTACATATGTTCCTTTGATTCCGAAAACGGCAGCATTTTTTCACAGGTGACGGTGTTGGAGCTTGACAAGGACGGAGAAAAGGCGGTCAGCGACAAGCTCGACTGTCTCGCGCTTGGCTGCATTGAAAACGAAGCAGGCAATATCAGCGTCGTCGGTGACGACCGGATGTATGTTCTTGACGCCGACTGCAAAACGCTCAAGGAATGCCGATACGGCGGCGATATAATTTGCTTTTCGCTCAACGAACGCTGCGCGGCGGCGGTCGTTTCCAACGGCGATAAAAATTCCTGTCGTCTGCTGCTCGCTTCCGCAGACGACGACAGCGAGAGCGGCTGCCGAGAAGCCGAAGGTGCGATAGCCGACCCGCGCCGTGTAAAGCTTTTTGACGACCGCGCGATAGTCCTCACCGACAATTACGCCTACTCCTACGCCCTGACCGGCTCGCTTGCCGCCTCCGCAGAGCTTGAAAAGGAATACAAGGACTTAGCCCTTATAGATTCAAGTCTTTATCTTTTAGGCAGCAGAGGCATAGACAAGCTCAGCTTTGAAACTTAAAAAACGGGGACTGCTCTTTGAAAGCAGTCCCTTTTTAAATTTCATTCCTGTTCGCCAACGCCTTGTAAAGCGTAATTTCATCCGCATATTCGAGCATACCGCCTATCGGCAGGCCGAACGCTAAACGCGTGACCTTTACATCGAGGGGTTTGAGCAGCTTTGAAATGTACATCGCGGTAGCTTCGCCCTCTACGGTCGGATTGGTCGCCATAATGACCTCGCCGACGCTGCCGTCGATGCGCTTTAAAAGCTCTTTTATGCGCAGCTTGTCGGGCGTTACTCCGTCTATCGGCGAAATAAGCCCGTGAAGCACATGGTAAACACCGCCGTATTCCTTGGTGCGCTCGAACGCGGCTATGTCCTTCGGCGTTTCGACGACGCAGATCGTCGCTTTGTCGCGGCGCGGGTCGGAGCAGATCGGACACAGCTCGTCCTCGGTAAAATTCTGGCAGATATCACAGCAGTGTACCGTCCTTTTAGCATTTAAAAGCGCGTCCGCAAAAGCTTTTACCTCGCTCTCCGGCATATTCATCACATGATACGCCAGCCGCTCGGCGGACTTTAGTCCGATACCGGGAAGCCTTGCGAACTGCTCGGAAAGCAGTATCAGCGGAAGCGCACTGTTCCTTTTATCCATTTTATTTTAGAACAATCCCGGGAATGAAACGCCTCCGGTGAGCTTGCTCATTTCCGCATCGCTCGTTTCGTCAAGATTGTGCACCGCCTCGTTGAACGCGCTCATGATAAGATCCTGAAGCATTTCCACCTCCTGCGGATCTACGACCTCCGGCTTTATCGTAAGGCTGAGCACCTCGCGCTTGCCGTTAATGGTGATATCCACCGCTCCGCCGCCGACGGAAGCCGAAAATTCTCTCTGCTCCAAGTCCGCCTGAAGCGCGGTTATCTTATCCTGCATCTGCTGCGCCTGTTTCAACACCTGATTCATATTGGAAGCGCCGCCGTTTGACATTCCCTGTGGTAATCTTGCTTTCATTTTTAAAAACTCCTTGTGAAATTATTTTTTTATCTCAACTTCGATCTCCATGTCCTCCGCACGCCTGATAAGCTCGCTTACCGGGTCGGCGCGCTTGTCGGTTATCTCGGCGGCTTTAGCCGGATAAAGTCTGAAATCAAAGTCTTTTCCGTAATATTCGCCGACTATCTGCTTTAGTAAAGCTTTGTCGTTGCTTGCCTTGAATTTTTTCATGAAAAATTCGCTGTCCGCTATAACGCAGAAAACATCGTCCTCGATACACGCTTTGGCGTCCTTCATAAACGCCCACAGCGCAGGGGAACGTTTGTTTATTATACTTAGTATTTCCTCCCATTCTTTTATCGGGGTGAAATTATTCGGATCGAACCGCTTTTTCGGCTTTGACGGCTTTTGAACGGGCGTTTGCGAAACGCTCTCATTTGCGCTCTGCGATGCCGCCGCACCGGTCGCCGCAGAAGATACGCCTGCCCCCGCAGCAGGCAAGCCTGCCGCCAGCGCTCTTTCCAGTGCGTCCACTCTCGCTTTAAGGCGGGCTATCCCCGCATTGTCGGCTTGAGCCGAGCCCTGC
>CANQCJ010000161.1 GCA_947589205.1 uncultured Ruminococcus sp.
ACGCGCCGGAGCTTTCCACCATTCAGGCGAGAAACAACTATATGCTAAGAAATATCGAGGGGAAAACTCCCGATGAGGTCATGGCGACATTTAAGCCGGACTGGAGGAACCGCATACGCAAATCGGGCCGCAAGGGCGTCGTTTGCAGGGCTTGCGGAAAGGAAGCTCTCGATGATTTTTACCCGATGATGCAGGCTACGGGAATAAGAGACGGTTTTTCGATACGCTCAAAAGAATATTTTGCGAAAATGCTCGACGCTCTCGGAGAAAAGCATTGCAGACTTTTTGTCTGCTACCTCGAGCAGGAGGGAGAAAAGCCGATACCCGTTTCGGGCGCAGTCACAACACAGTACGCAGGCAAGACCTGCTATGTTTACGGAGCATCGTCAAATCACTACAGAAACACATATCCGAACTATCTTATGCAGTGGACGATGATAAACTGGGCTATTGAAAACGGAGATTTTATATACGATTTTCAGGGTATACCGTTCTATAAGGACGAAACTCACCCGAATTACGGAGTGTATAAATTTAAAAAAGGATTTAACGGAGAGGTAGTTACTTACGTTGGCGAATTTTTCTACACGTTTATGCCGATACGCAAAAAGATAATAGATCTCGCGCAGCATATCGTTGAAGCCCGCCACGCAAGGCACACAAAGAAGCTTATTAAGAACCGCAGCGCCGATACAGATGCTTGACGGGCGCGTTTGCGGGCAGGAAAGGAGCTTGCAAAATGATGAAAAAGAAAACAAGTATAAAAAGATTAGCGGCGGCAGCTCTTGCGGTATCTGTCGCGGCGGGTACGCTCGCTTCCTGTACGGACGAGTTGACCTTAGCGGATTTTATCCCCGATTCCTCTTCGGGGGAGGCTGTCGAGGATACCTTGTCGGATATGCTGACCTCCGATGAGTCGGAGAGCACTGACGAAAGCGCTGCTCAAAGCGAGAGCGTTTCTTCCGTGAGCGATGAAAGCTCTGCCGACAGCGCGGCGCAGACGGATACTCCCGAAGGCTCGTCGGAGCCGCAGCAGTCTCCGCCCGATACCGAGACCGAACCGCCCTTGCCGGAGGATATAATGCCCTCCGACAGCAGCGGTATGGACGATGATGCTTCTTCGCAGACGACGGAAATTCCCGGGGAAAGCAGAGATCCGTTCGCCGAAAGCATTGGACTTAACGGCGGCAGGGACGCGGCAATGGATCACTATGCGGCGGTGATCGACGAATACGGAAGAAAATGTTCGGAGGACAGCTCTTATCTGAGCGAGTACTGCCGCTACTATATCGCGGATATTGACGCCGACGGCAATGACGAGCTGCTTATTGAAACGGGCACCTGTGAAGCGGACAGAACGGTCGTTATATATACATATGACGGAACAGCCGCAAAGGAGCTGGGCAGCTTCGTTACCTGGCACGCGGAGCTTGGCTATGAAAACGGCGTGCTCTACAGCGAGACCTACGCTATGGGCAGCTATACGCTCAACAAGATAACTATCGCCGACGGCATGGTCGAGACCGAAAAGGTCGGAACGGTCACCGATGACGAGCTTCCCCAAAAGCTGGTCAGCTACAGCCTGACGGACGCTTCGGGACTTAATTCCTCGAGCGGTATACAAAGCGGGATATAAAAATAAAAAAATAATCCGACACCCGAGATCAAAACCGGGTGTCGGAATTTTTTTACATATCTATAATTTCCAGTCCGCTCGTGTCGTAGCATACGCGGGCGTGATTTTTTCTTATCAGCTTTTTTTCTATATGCTCTCCCGTTCTGCGGTCTATCTTGTCGCGAAAGACGTCGCCGTTTCTGTAGACGATACCGTTTTCTCTTGAAAAAAACACGTTTTCAGCGGAAATGTGATATTTATACTGCTGACGCTTGTTCGCGCGCAGCTCTCCGCAGAGATATTCCTGCGTTGTATAAACGACAAGCTGATAGGTGATATCGGTGTTGTTTGTAAAGCGGTAGTCGAGGTAATTGTACATTATGCTCGTGCCCGTTCCGAACGGTATCGTGCGGTTGAAGTCGGGGAAAAGGTCTATCTGGTCGTGGTGGTGATGCTCGGTTATGTCAAGCTCGGAGTGGAGCACCATCCAGTGGATAAGATTTGTCATTTGGCACATTCCGCCGCCAAGCCCCGAGGAGGGGCGGTCTGCAAATATCGTAAGCCCCTCCTTATACCCTTTCCTTTCCGAGAGACTGCCCACCAAAAACCAGAAGGAAAACGTTTCGCCCGGCCTTATGATTATACCGTTTATCCGCGGAGCGGCAAGGCTCAGATTCACCGCCTTGTTTTCCTGCAATCTCATATCGACATTGCCGAGTCTGCGGCGTATCAGCGAATTGTGCTTGTAGATAACATACTGTAAGCGTTCGTCCGTCTGAGTTTTAGCAAAGCTGTCGGCGTTAAGAACATTTTGAAGCGTTCTCACCGCAACGCACTTTTTTTCGCTTATGGCATAGGTGAGCGGTGAAATTTCGCAAAATAATTTTCGTTTCATTCTTCCTCATTCTCTCTGTCATTTTCTGTAATATTATGCACGGCAATATCGCATATCGGATCCATATCGGAAATATCCGCATAGCCGAGGGAGAATTCCGTAGAGTTTTCCGCGGCTCTTTCGCCAACGGTCTTTTCCTGTTCTTCGGTAAGGTCGAAATGGAAAAGCCAATTTCTGCCGTCGACAACGGCGGAGGCCGCATATCCGAGCGAGGTTATAGTCCAACGGAGATCAAGCTCACCGCCGACGATATTTTTTATCTCGTTATAGCTCATGCCGACCCTTATACCGTCTCCCACATATGCGCCCTCGTACAGATCGAGCTGTATTATCTCATCTGTAAGCGTTACGACCCATTCCGTGCCGTTTGAGTCGGTATAAGTCTTTTGCAAAGGTCTGAGCGGTTCGCCGTTATATTCTTCGACATCTCTGTCGGGAACGAATACGTATTCCGGGAAGGCTGCGCATTTTACGCCGTAAAGCGCCGCTTGTGCGTAAGCCGCATCGACTATTTCAAAATCGCTGTCGGAAAGCTCTGTCAATTCATCGGTCTTCATAGAAAGCATTGTGTTGACCGACATATTTGTAATACTTCGGCTGCGGTCATAGACGGCGATATCGCATACGGGGTCGATATCGGAAATATCCGCCCTACCAGGGTCTTGCCATGACGCCTGACCTTCGGGAACGGAGGCGTCGAGTCTTTCGCGGAGAATTTGCTTTTGTTCATCGGTCAGGTCGAAGTGAAAGCCCCACAGTCTGCCGTCAACCTCCGCCCATGCGGCGTATTCGAGCGAATCATTTTGCAGCTGCATATAAAGCTCGCCGCCCAAGGCTTCTTTTATCTGACTGTAGGTCATGCCGACGGTGATACCGTTTCCGACGTATGCGCCTTCGTAAAGGTCTAACTGCACTATCGTATCGCCGAGAATGTATTTATAGCCCGTTTCTTCGCCCTTTCCCGCGATCTCGAGCGGTCCTGACGGTTCGCCCTCGATGAGATCTAAGTTATCGACGACAGCTACATATTCGGGAAACGCCGCGCATTTTATGCCGAAGAGCGGCGATTGAGCGAATGCGGCGGAAACCACTTCAAAATCGTTGGCGGACAGCTCTCTTAATTCCCGCGCGTTCATGGAAAGCATTTTTTCAACGCTCATATTTTCCCGCGGCGTCGGCGTATCCTCCGGCAATTTTTCATCGGGCAGACTGTAGTCGTTATCGGCGGAGCTTTTCGGCTCGTTCGTATCATTAGTTATGTTATAGTCGGTAATGCTCGTACTTGCGCCGTCCGTCACGCTCGCGTCGTCCGCCGCGCTTGAAACGCTGTCGCTTTTGCGGCTGTCGTTTTGGGAAACACTATAGCTGCTCGTGTTGACTCCGCCGAAAATGCTTCCGTCGCTTTTTTGAGCGGAGGAAAGCCCTACCGGTACGGAAATAATAAGCGCCGCCGCAGCCGAAACGCCCGCGATCTTGCCGAATAAGGAGGAAGCGGTCGAAACCGAGCATGAAGCGTTTCTTATGGCTGCGGCTTGGTCGGCAGGGATAGCTTTATTGAACATATCGTTAAGAGAGACAGCGCAGAGCGCGCCGCATTTTGCGAATTTTTCAAGACCGGCTTTGAGCTTTTTTCGCGCCTGAAAAAGCTTTTGCTTTGCGGCGTTTTCTTTAAGCCCCAGCGAACGCGCGACCTGCGAAACGCTCATATTGTCGTAATAATAAAGTATCACCGCCGAACGCATATCCGGCTTCATGGTGTTTATTATCCCGCGTATCTGCGCTGTAAGCTCTTTGTTTACCGCGTAATCCTCCGGAAGCATTATCGGCTCGTTGAGCGAAAAGCTTTCAAGAGCCTGCTCCTCCTGCTCCGGCGTTTCAAAATACACGCTGCGCTTTTGGTCTCTGAAAAGATCCTTGCATTTGTGATAGGCGATAGAATGAAGCCACGAGGAATAATTTTCATTATTTTCAAGCTTATCTATGCTCTGCATGGACTGCAAAAATGTTTCCTGCGTAATATCCTCCGCCGCCTCGCGGACGCTTACGTTTTTTAACACAAAGAAATATATCCTGTCGAAATATTCCTTATAGAGAAGCTCGAACGCCGCCCTTTCACCGCGCCTTGCCCGTTCGACGGTTTTTATCAGCTCGCTGTTGTTCATTCGGTATCTCCTCCCTTTTGTGTAAAAACTGAATTTTCTATCCTCTCAAATATCCTGCTTTTTTCGGTCTCTGTCAAAGCCGAATCCTGCTGCATTTTTTCAAGCGCGGTCTTTATAAGATCGTTCAGCGTTATTTCCATAGCTATCCCGCTTTCTGAGGTCTCTGTGCGGCAGGCGCGGCGGTTTTGAGCTTTCTGTTAATTAGTCGGTCAAAAGGGTATTTTGGTTATAAAAAATTTTTCGGAAAAATTTTTTCGTCAGACGATGCTTGCGGCGAGTTGCAATTTATATCGTATGTTGTTCCTAT
>CANQCJ010000162.1 GCA_947589205.1 uncultured Ruminococcus sp.
CTTCCGACAGCCGTTTCAAAGGTCTGCCGGGTCATGCAGCCGGAGCAGTCCACGCCGAACGGCTCGAGCTCCGTGCCTTCGGCGCAGGCTTTTATAGTAATGCCGTAACGCCGTCCGATCTCGGCGAAATTTTTGCCTATGGCGATCCGCTCCCGCCGGGAAACGGTTTTTACCTGCGGAAAATTCCGTTTTACCTTTTCGGAAATGTCGATAAAGCTTATCACGCAGACCCTTGTGAAGCCCGAAAGCGTTTGGCACATCTGTTCAAAATCCGTTAAATGCCGTTCTATCGTATAGCATTCGTCAATAAAGATCGGGTCGTAACGCCAGCCGATACAGTCGATCCCGACAGCCCTTGAAAGCGTGATAAAGTCCTGCATGACCGTTTCCTTCGGCGGAACGTTCGGTTCGATCTCCCTGCCGTAGGGGGTTATCGTCACGAACCAGTATTGCTTGAATTTTTCCAATTCCTCAAGATATTTCAGCATAGGCGCGGGGTTTTTCGTGCAAAACGCGATACAATCGACCACGCTCGGCGACAGCTCATACCGGGTTATCTGCTCCGGTCGGTAAGGATTGCGCACCAGCACGAACCCCGCCCGCACGCGGTTGATAAACCACCTTGAATAAAACGCCGGGATATCCGTCCGCATACCCGTGTTGATGATCATTTTTTTCCACCGTCCTTTTTTTAATTATAGCAGGGAGGCTGCCCCGCGCGCATCTATCCTTGCTGCGCGAATTGCCTTTTGAACATAATTGTTTCCTGCAAAATTCCCCTGCGGACGCCATACGGACCCGCAGGGGATAATTTTTCACAGCTTTTTAAGCTTAACAAAATTAGACATGATCTTTTTAGTTCCGCAGGTGTCGAAGGCTATCTCGAGCATATTGTCGCCGCCCATAGGCTCGCAGCTGAGGACTATGCCCCTTCCGAATTTCGGGTTGGGGTGAAGCACGACGTCGCCGGGCTTGTAGTCGGCGTTGCTCGCGGTCTGCGAAAGACTGCTTCTTCTGCGGTCGAGCATATCGCTGGCCTCGTGGGAATAGTCGGGTCTTTTCGGCTTTGCGGGAGGCGTGCGCGGAGGCGGCAGAGCCTCCTCGATCCTTTCGGCGGTATCCTCGCCTATCTCCGACAGAAATCTCGACGGGCGGTTTTCAGCCACTCTGCCGTAGAGCATACGCAGATGAGAGTGCAGCAGATAAAGCTTTTTCCTCGCTCTCGTAAACGCAACGTAAGCGAGCCTGCGTTCCTCTTCTATCTCGTCCGGATCTGCCGCGCTTCTTGCGGAGGGGAAAATGGTCTCCTCCAGACCGGCGACAAAAACGTTGTCAAATTCCAGTCCCTTAGCCGAATGTATAGTCATAAGCGAAACGCAGTCGGCGTTTTCGTCCAGCCTGTCGATATCGGTAAACAGCGAGACCTCCTCCAGAAAACCGCCGAGAGTCGGATCGTCGGTTTGAGTCTCATAGTCTATCATGGTCGATCTAAGCTCGTCGATATTTTCCAGCCTGTTTCTGCCCTCCTCGCCGGAAAGCTCGAGGGCTTCACGGTAGCCGCTTCTGTCAAGAAGCTCGTCGATAAGCTCCGACGGCGGCAGCTCCTCGCTCAGCATAGCAAGCGAATCGAATATATCGCAGACGGCGTGCAGCGTTTTGCTTTTTTTGGTTATCGGCGCATAGTGCTCGCTTTCTCTCATAACGCTGAGCGGATCTGTTCCGAGGTCGGAGGCTATGCGCTCTATCGCCGCCGCCGTAGCCTCTCCGATGCCTCTTTTCGGTTCGTTGATTATCCGTCTCAGTCTAAGCGAATCGTAGGGATTGTTGATTACCGAAAGATATGCGAGCACATCCTTTATTTCCTTGCGGTCGTAGAATTTAAGTCCGCCGTAAACTATATAAGGTATACCCTCGCGCACAAGCGTCTGCTCGATTATGTTAGACTGCGCGTTCATGCGGTAGAGCACGGCGTGAGAGCTGTATTTCTGACCGTTATCGACGTTTTCGGCGATCGTTTTTGCAATGAACGCCGCTTCGGAGCGTTCGGAAGCCGCGCGGTATTCCGTAACCGCTTCACCGTCCCCGGAATCCGTCCAGAGAGCCTTGTCCCTTCTGCCGGAATTGTGCTTTATCAGCGTGTTGGCGGCGTTAAGGATATTTTGCGTGGAGCGGTAATTCTGTTCGAGACGAATGACGTCCGTTTCCGGGTCGCAGCTGAAGACCTCTTCAAACGAGAGGATATTTCGGATATCCGCGCCGCGGAAGCGGTAAATGCTCTGGTCGTCGTCGCCGACGACGCACAGATTTCCGTGACGCTCGCTCAGAAGCTCGATAAGACGGAGCTGAACGCGGTTGGTGTCCTGATACTCGTCGACGAGGATATATTTATAAAGGTTCTGATAGTGTCTTAAAGCATCGTCATTGCTTTCAAAAAGCTGCACGGTGTTCAGCAGTATGTCGTCGAAGTCCATAGCGTTCGCGTTTTTGAGCCTGTCGTTGTAAGCCGCAAAAATACGCGCTATCTCTCGTTCGCGGTAGTTGTCCTTGTTTTCCTCGAGATATTTTTCCGGAGAGATCATAGCGTTTTTCTGCGCGGAAATGACCGACAGCATAGAGCGCGGCGGGAAGAACTTGTCGGAAATATCCAGCTCCTTCAGGACGGACTTGATAAGTCTCAGCGAATCGTCCGTATCATAGATGGTAAACGCCGAGGTATATCCGATATGCTCGCTTTCGCGCCTTAAAATGCGCGCGCAGGCGGAATGGAAGGTCGCCGCGGTAATATTGAGAGCGATATCGCCGAGCCTTGCGCCAAGACGCTCTTTAAGCTCCCTTGCGGCCTTGTTGGTAAAGGTTATGGCAAGAATGCTCCAGGGCTGTATCTTAGCGTGAGCGCAAATTTCGGACAGACGAACGTCGTCGCTGCTTTCGCCGTCGGCGAACGCTTTAAGAAAAGCAAGCTCGTCGGCGGTATGCTCGTTTTCGTCAGCATAGGAATAAGCGTCTCCGAAATATATCATGTTCGCTATCCTGTTTATGAGCACGGTAGTTTTTCCGCTGCCCGCGCCCGCAAGGATAAGCAGCGGACCGTTAATTTTAAACACCGCTTTTTTCTGCATATCGTTGAGCTGAGAGAAGTAACGCTCGAGAGCACGCTGCTTCAGAGAATTAAAATTATCCATTTTTGATAACTCCATTACATTTGATCTATATATATAATTATAGCACCGCTTTTAAAAAAATTAAAGCACTAAATTGTTAATTTTCGCGCCGCGCAGGCGAATAATATTTCGCTCTCCTCCAATAATAACAGCAAATAAGCCGAAGAAAAAACCTGATAAGGAAAGGAAAGGCAAAGGATATGAAGGCTGTTATTTTGTGTACGAAAAGAGAACGCTCATTGTTTCCCGTCAACGAGCTTACGATCGACAGTATGCTGAGATATTCGGGAAATACCGCGGCGGGGCTGGCGCTGAAGGAGGCGCGCGCTGTAACGCATAACGTAAGCGCGCTGTCGGATTTTCTTGCAAAGCGGCAAAACGAGTATTTTAAGGGTATGAGCGGCGGTGAAGAAAATGTCGGGTTTATCGAGATGAGGGGCGCGCTTTGCAGGTATCTTTATGAGCTTGCGGAGGAAGAGGGTCTGCTCGTTATCGAAGCGGGCTGCTATGACGGGCTGAAGCTCGACGGCATGACGGACTTTTACAGAGCTATGGAAAAAAAGCGAAGCGTCTCCTGCGTTATCTGCGCGGTAAGGGCGGCGGAGGGAACGAGGGGAGCGAAAATACGCTGCGAGGACGGTATGGCTGCAGGCTTTGAAGCGGACGAATTTTCGCAGACCGAGGGCTTCGAGGGCATCTTCGCCGGAGCGGCGTTTATTTCCAAGGAAATGCTTGAACGGTACAAGGATTCGGCGCACACGAGCATAAGGGACGTTATTGCCGAGGAAATAAATTCCGACGGAAGCGCGGCGGTATATTTTACGCCGGGGAAAAGCTTTGATATCCTTACTCCCGCCGATTATAGAAACGCTTGTCTTAAAATGCTCGAGGCGGGCGCGGTGCACGAAAGTGCCTTTGAAATATCGGAGGGGATATACTGCCGTGAGAACATCTCGCTTTCGGGTATAACGCTTATCCCGCCCGTTTATATCGGCGAGGGCGCGAGACTTGAAAAGGGGTGTATAGTTGAAAACTGCGTTATCGAGGACAACGCGGTGATAGGCGCGCGTGCCGAGCTGCGCGGCTGTATCGTAGGAGAATCCGCGAGTATCGGCGCGTCGGTGCGGGCGGCGGGAGCGGTCATATGTCCCGGCGCGCGCATAAAGGCCTCCGCGCAGCTTTGCACCGACTGCGTTATCGGAGAACGCGCGGAGATCGGGAACGGCTCGCAGGTGAGCGAGGGGGTAAGGATAGCCGCTGAAAGAAGCGGAGCTGCCGGCGAGATAATAACGGAGGATATAACCTCCTCCTCAAACGGAACGCCCGCCGCGCTCGACGACGATTGCTCCTGCGGATTTTCAAACGGAGTAAGCTCTCCCGCGGAATGCGCGGCGTTTGCCTGCGCGGTGGGCTCCTGCTTCAAGGCGGGAACTATCGCGGTCTGCGGAGCGGGCGGAGGGATAGGCGCGTCCTCGCTGCTTGCGTCGTTCGTGAGCGGGCTTTCCTCATCGGGCATAACGGCGCTGAGCGTCGGAGAGTGTACGGCGCAGGAGGTGATGTTTCTTGTAAACCGCTTAGGCGCGCAGATAGGCTGTTATATAAGCGCGGAATTTTCCGAAAGGATACAGCTCATGGGTCTCGGCGGTCTGCCGCTCGATGAGAAAAAGCAGGCGGAAATAGAGCGCGCCTGCGCGTTAAAGCGTATCAGACCGCTGCCGCTTTCGGCATTTGCAAGAAGCTACGATATGCGCGAGGCGGTCTCGCTTTACAG
>CANQCJ010000163.1 GCA_947589205.1 uncultured Ruminococcus sp.
TGGTGCTCCAGCCATTTTCTTTTTTTGGCGTCTGTCTGCGCAACTATCCTCTCGGCAAGAGCCGCTCTGAGCTTCGTTCTCATCTGATTAGCCGCGTCCTTGGTGAACGTCACGGCAAGCAGAGCCTCGGCGGGGCAGTCGTTTTCGAGCAGGCGTATCGTCCTTTCTACGAGCACGGCGGTCTTTCCGCTTCCTGCCGCGGCGGGCACGACCGCGCCGACGTCGGTGCGTTCTATAGCTTCAAGCTGTTCTTCGGTCCATTTCACTGCTCATCATTCCTTTCGATGATTTTCTCAAGCTCGCGCTCCAGCATATCCGCGTCGAGGTCGGAAATTTCCCTCGGTTCTTTCGGGTCCGCCGACGGGCAAACTCCGAAATAATCGCAGTAGGCGCAGGGGGAATTATCGTTGGTTTTCAGCGGGTCGGCGGGTATCTCGCCGGCGTTTAAGCGCCGCACCATTTCATAAGCCTTGTCAAGCGCAAACTGTTCCATAGCGATAAGCCTTTCGCGTGAGACCGGCTGAGGGGAATTTTTAGAATAGTCTCCGTCCTTTTTATAATTAAATATCGTGTACGCGCCGTCAAGCTCCTTGTTGAGCGCAATATCAATTTCCTTGCCGAGCATAGCCCCGTCGGGCTTGTAGCTTTTGGCGTAAGCTTCTCTTAGCTTTTCGTTCATCTCTCCGGAATTTTCAAATTCCGCGACATCGGAGATACCGAATACCGGTTCGGCGAATTTAAGATGAGAGTACATAACGCCCGCAGGCTCGAGCACGCCGCTGCAGCCGGGCAGCGCGCCGTTTTTTGAAGCGTTCACCGCCGCAAGAAGATATATCAGCATTTGCAGACCGAGACCGTTGTAAATTTTAGCCTCGTCAAATTTCTGACTGCCGGTCTTATAGTCGGTTATCCTTAAAAATCCGCCGTTTTCGGTCTTAAAAACATCTATGCGGTCGATATATCCGCGCAGATCTATCTTTAATTCCTCTCCGTCGGGAGTTACCGCCGAAAAGCTGCCGCTGTCGGAAATATCGTATTCAAAAGCGACCGGCAAAAACAGCGAGCTTTTCAGCTCGTCTCTGAAATTTACCGCCATAGTCAGCGCCGCGCTTTTAGCTTTTTTTAGTGTGAACCTGAACGTAAGATCCTTGCCGAAGTCTCCGCCCATTTCCCTTTCAACATAGCTGTCGGCGGTCCGGTTTATTTTGACCGCAAGCTGTCTTTGGGTCATTTTAGTAAATTTTTCGTTGTAGACCTTTTTGCCGTTTTCAAGCCTGCTCATCACCGTTTCAAGGCACTTGTGAATGATAAGCCCGAAATATCTGCCGTCTATCTCGGCGGGCTGAGGCTTGCTAAGGCGAAGTCCGTAGCGGCAAAAATACATATACGGACACTTGTAAAAATCGGTCATGCGCGTTGCCGAAAGCTTTGTGCCGTCGGGGAAAAACAAGCCCCTCGCGGTGTCCTGTTCGAGATCGCCGACCCTTCTCGATGCCGCCGCATTTACGGCTTTAAGGCGGGAAAAATATTCCTCGGAATATTTGAGCGATTCGCCTATGCTCGCCGTTTCAACGGTGTTGTCGTTTGAATGCTCGAGATAATTTGAAAACGCGCTTTTAAAGCTTACGCAGAAAAATTCCTGCGGCAGGGAGGATATCCTTATAAAAATATCGTCCGAGAACATCTTCTCCACCGTCTGCGCAAGCGCGGAGGGAGCTATAGCCGCGCCGGTGCGGTCGGCCTCGGCGTAGGTTATGTAGATTCTCTCCGAGGGCGCGCTGACCGCCGAATAGACGCTCATTCTTTCGGAATCGAGCATTATCTGCGGCGAGCTTTCAAGCTCCGCGCCGAATTGCGAGAGCTTATTTATATCGGCGGCGGTCATTATTCCGTCGGAGGATATGTTTTTCGGGAATACCCCGTCGTTGGCGTGGATTATAAAGAGCGTTTTTACCCCCGAAATGCGCGAACGTCCCGCTTCGGCGATCCTTATGCAGTCGGATTGCTGCGGCGGCGCGGAGATCTTTATATCCGCGAGCATAAGTCTTAAAAGCTCCGAAAAAGCGCGCAGACTCATCGGCTCGTTTTCCATAGTGTCGTAAATTTTCTTGACCGAGCCCACCATTCCGAGCCAGACCTGCTTGAAGCTGCGGCTTATCTCGAGATCGTTCTCGCTTCCCGCGGCAGCGGACGCGCGCACCTGAGAGTATACCTGCTTTGACATTTCAAGGCTGTCGAGAAGCTCGAACAACGCCTGACAGATCTCTCCGGCTGTCGCGTTTTCGGCTTTGCTTTTGAACGTATCGAGCGGCTCTATCACGGCGCGCCTTGTGGCTTCTATACGCTCGTCCTTTGCATTGCCGTCCGAGATGAACGGGCTTGACCACATATCGCCCTCTATGCGCCATTTTATGCAGAGATCCTCTATATCGCAGGCGTCAAAATCGAAGATAGGCGACAGGGGGGATTTTATTATCCTTAAAATATTTTCGGTGCGGTATTTTTCCGTAAGCGCCGCGTCTAAAATGCTCATAAGATATTTTGCGGGAACGGACGTGAGCGCGCCGGCGCTTTTGTCCGTAAAGCAGGGCAGGCCGTATTTTTCGGCGGCGGAGGCGGCGATGGGCGCGTTTTCCTCGAACCCGCCGCAAATTATCGCGGTCTCGCTAAAGCGCAGACCCTCTTCACGCGCAAGTCTGCAAATTTCCGCGCAGACGTACTCGCACTCCTGATATATGTCGTCCCCGGCGGCGATCTTTACCGCCCCCTGCGAGTCGGCGGCGGTCGGCTTATAAGCGTAAAGCTCTCTGTCGAGGTGCTCGAGAGCCTTGCTCCTGAACGAACCGCCCGCGTTTACGATCTGAGTATCCTTTTGCAGATCGCTGCATATCTCCAGTATCCGCGAACGCGTTCTTATCGTCTGCGCAAAGCTGTCCGAACCGTCCGGACCGTCCTCCGCAAGCACGAACGAGAATGCCGCGTCCGACGCGCTCGATACGGTACTTCTCACAAGCGACAGCTCGTCCGCCGAAAAATTCGTAAAGCCCTCGAAAAATACAACGGTGTCTTTAAAATAATTTTCGTCTTTTATTATCTGCGCCGCCTTAGCGGTCGCTGAAAGCAAAGAGCAGCAGTCGAGCTCCTCTAAGCATTTCAGATATTTTTCAAAAATAACTGCAATATCGCTAAGCCGCGCGGAAGCGACCGCCGAGCCTTCGGCGGCAAGCCTTATCGTTTCCGGCGAAGCCCCCGCGCGAAGAAGCTGCTTTGAAAGAGCTATGCAGTCGGAAACGAAGGTAGGCTTTAACAGCGAACGGCTGAAATATTGCAGCGTATGTTCTTTTTTAAGCGCGCTCTGAGCGCGGTACATAGCTATCAGCATAGACGCGCTGTCTGCCTGCTCTCCCGCTCCCCCGAAGCCGCGGCAGATCCTTTCGCCCAGCGCGCTTATGCCGAAGGTTTGGACGCGGTTGAAAAGCCTTGCGCCGAGACGGTCGTAAAGGCGTTTGTCAAGCTCAAAGGAATACTGGTCGGGCATTATGACCGCAGCCCTTGAGCCTTGCGCCGCGCGTTCTATCTCGTCAAACAAAGCGCTCTCGCGCCCGCTGTGCGCTCTGCCGCAAATTATTTTCACCATGTGCATTTTCCTCTCTGTTAAAAGCTTTGACTTTTTTATTATAGCATATTTTTAAAATTTTTTCAATGCTTATATAAAAGCATTATTCATAAAAAATATTGTATAAATTTTCATGCTTCTTATTGACTTATAACAAAAAATAAGGTATAATATAATATATTTCTATTGAAAAGAGATGATACCTATGTTGAGTAAGGAAGAGATAAAGCTTGCGGTGTTCGGAAAGGCGTGGGATAAGCTTATCGAGGCTTATCCGGACGTCGGAGGGTTTATTGTTTTTCACGGCACAAAGGAGATCCTTGCCGATAAAAATACTATGGCGATATTGGGAGAAAAAAGCTGCGGCAGCTATGAAAGCTTCACTGCCATGCTTGAAAGCATGAAAGGCTTTTCCGCCAACGCCACCTCTATCGGCGTTACATATATAGACGTCAAGGAATTTGAGAACGTTACCGCGGGACTTATAATGATAAAAGAGACCGACTATAACGCGAGACTTGCGGATATATTTGAATTTGCTCCGAAAAGCGCGCTTGTAAAGCAGCTGAACGCCGTCGGCGAAAGCCGTTCCGCGCTCATGCTCATACAGCTTTCACAGGGCGGCACGGATTATTCTGTCTACGCCGCGTTCAGCGCGCTCACCGCGATAAAGGAGATACTCGACGAAAGCGCGGTCATCTGTCCGCACTATAAGCAGCAGTTCTGGATATACCTGCCCGAGCTCGATTCCGAGCCGGAGGAGCTGGCGGGAAGGCTGCGCGAAAAAATAGAGCACTGCGATATAACGGACGAATTCGGCGTGCTCATTTCGAGCGAGCATAACATGAAGCTTACGGCGGGTATCAGCACAGCTTCGGCGGGCACGGAAAATTCTTCGGTCGAAAGAATGCACGAAGCGAATTTCGCGCTTTTTGAAGCAGGCTCGAAAAACGGCGGCATCTGCGTATTCTCCCCCGAGCAGTACGAGCTGCAAAAGGAGGATTATCACAGCATACTGCGGTTTATGAGACTTATAGAGCAGAATTTGTTCATGTATCATTTCCAGCCGATAGTAAGCGCGAGAAGCGGCGATATTGTCGCCTATGAGGCGCTTATGAGAACGGACGCCTCGATAGGAATGAACCCGCTGCAAATTTTAGAGCTTGCCGAAAAGAACGACAGGCTTTACGATATAGAACGCGCGACCTTTTTCAATACTCTCGCGCTTCTCAGCGAGAACCAGGAAATTTTTGAAAACAGAAAGCTTTTCGTAAACGCTATCCC
>CANQCJ010000164.1 GCA_947589205.1 uncultured Ruminococcus sp.
TTTCGTCCATGACCCGTTCGGCTTGGGGGGAATCCTCAAAGATCAGCTCACTGCTGCTTTGCATCGTCGCATGGCAGATAGAAAACGGCGGATAGCCGTCAAGCTTTATCTCCATGCCTATCGGCATATCCTCAAAAAATCTCAGGTCGCTGCCGCTAAGATTTTCATAGGTATACAGCAGCGAACCCGACTGCGAACACCAGCTCCAGTCCTCGGTAAGATTTTTCCTATGCTCGAGCATATAGTCCTCGCGGTTTCCGCGCACGAACCAGGTTTTATAGGCTGTCGGAATGCTTCGCAAGATCTGCATGGTGCGTTCCGGGTAGGGGCAGTCGGAAATATAATCGCCCAAAAAGGCTATGCCGTAAATATCGTTGGCGTATATCCATTTTATACATTCCTCCAAAGCGATATAGTTGCTGTGTATATCGCCGAGAACGGCTATTTTCATAGTTAGTCACCTCGATAATCATTATAGCATATTTTTTGAGATTTTACAAGGTCAATTTTTCTTTTATAAGTCAAAACGCTAAGCCGTTGGCAATTAATTTGTAAAAATTGACTTTCGTATCGGAACATATTTTTTGTTTTTCGGTCAATAATAATCACAAAGAAAAAAATCAAGGAGATAATTGTCATGATAGAATACAAAGATCTTTCCGAGCTTCTCGAAGCGGACAGCGGCGCTATGGCGTTTTACAATTCGCTGCCTATGACCCTACAGCAAAAAATGTATTCCGCTCCGGTGTCGACCTTCAAGCAGATCTACGAGAGCGCGCGTTCCTACAAGCCCGACAGCGGCGCAAAAAAACCGCTGCTTTCCGCCGTATCCGCTTCCGAAGCGACGGGGCTTATCCCGCAGGGTGCTGACCGCTCTCAGCGCGATTGGGACGGTTTTTCAAATATTTTTCCGTTCGGTCTGCCCAAACAGGACAAGTGAAGATATTTGAGCGTATAGTTTTCATGTAAAAGCTGTACGCTTTTCAGCTTTAATGTTGATTTATTTTGTGCAGGTTCAACGAAAATGAAAAAATTGAAAAAAACGCTTGACAAGCCTTATATTTTGTAGTATAATTAATTACGTTGCAAAACCCAAAACTCTTGGAAGTTTAGCTCAGCTGGGAGAGCATCTGCCTTACAAGCAGAGGGTCATAGGTTCGAGCCCTATAACTTCCATACGGCCGGGTAGTTCAGTTGGTTAGAACGCCAGCCTGTCACGCTGGAGGTCGTGGGTTCGAGCCCCATTCCGGTCGCTTTTGCAACGCTCCTGTAGCTCAGTAGGTAGAGCAGGGGACTGAAAATCCCCGTGTCGATGGTTCGATTCCGTCCGGGAGCACTCCCCTTTTGCGGATTTAGCTCATCCGGTAGAGCGCCACCTTGCCAAGGTGGAGGTAGCGAGTTCGAGCCTCGTAATCCGCTCTTATCCGCTTCGGCGGTTTTATAGATCCTCCTTTTTTAAGGAGGATTTTTTGTTGCGTTTGTTAAAAATATTCCCCGCAGGGGTTTAGCTCTGCGGGGATTGTTCTTTTTTTTGGTTTTTTCGTTCGCGGCGGGGTTCTTGCGCAAAAATCGCTCACGCTCTTTTGTGCAATTTAAATCGGCTTTGATTTCGGGTTCACTGATGTTATCTGAATTTTTTTGGTATTCTCTTACGCTGACTTTATTATTGAAAGCCGATTTAAAAAAGTTTTTTATTCTCCTTTTATGCTTTCTTATGGGCAACATCGTACTCCGAATTGGGGCGCTGCCCCAAACCCCGCAAAGGGGGAAACCTTTGGAAAAAGGTTTCCCCCTCTTGACACCCCTTTTCTAAACCTTAGTTCGCCCTACGTTATTAGTTAGGCAACGCTGTACCGTAACGGGCGTTGTGCGCAGCACGAGCCTACTGGCGCAGATAAACCCCGTTCTCCTCAATATAATCCTCCATATCGTCCTTATATTCAAGGTTGAGCGGATCGGTATACGCCTCTAACGCACGCTTTCCAATATCCTTGCGATAATGCACATTCTCCCAATCTATCCGGCTGACAGCCGCATAAGACCGCTTCAACGCCTCTTCCAAGGTCAGCGCACTGCTCACAACGCCTAAGACTCTGCCGCCGTTCGTGAGGAATTTTCCGTCCTTGACCTTAGTGCCGGCGTGATAAACGAACGCGCCGTCGATCTGTCCCCTCTCGTCCAATCCGGAGATCTCCAGACCTTTGGGATAGCTCTCGGGATAGCCGCCGGAGGCCATTACCACGCAGGCGCACGAGCCGCTTTTCCATTTTATTTTTATATCGCTGAGCCTATGCTCATATATCGCTTCAAAGATCTCGCAGAGATCGGTTTCGAGCATCGGCAGAACCACCTGTGTTTCGGGGTCGCCGAAACGGCAGTTGTATTCTATTACCTTAGGACCGTTCGGAGTGAGCATAAGTCCGAAATAGAGACAGCCCTCGAACGTCCTGCCCTCGGCGTTCATGGCGTTTATCGTCGGCAGGAATATCTTCTCCATGCACTCCTTTTCCACAGCGGCAGTGTAGTAGGGATTCGGAGCGACAGTGCCCATTCCGCCGGTGTTGAGACCCTTGTCGCCATCGAGAGCGCGCTTGTGATCCATCGACGAAAGCATGGGAACGATCGTTTTTCCGTCGGTGAACGACAGCACCGATACCTCCGGACCTGTCAGAAATTCTTCGATAACTACTCTCGAACCCGATTTGCCGAATTTTCCGCCGTCTATCATGGCTTTTACCGCTTCGGCGGCTTCTTCCTCGCTTTGAGCGATGATAACGCCCTTGCCGAGAGCAAGCCCGTCTGCTTTTATTACCGCGGGATAGCTGTTTTGCTCTTTGAGATATGCTATAGCTTCACTGCTGTCGGTAAATACCCTGCACTTCGCGGTCGGTATGCCGTATTTTTCCATAAGCTCCTTGGAAAAGACCTTAGAGCCCTCGATGATCGCCGCTTTCGCGGTAGGGCCGAACGTCTTGAAGCCGTTTTCTCTCAGCACGTCCACCATGCCCATTACAAGCGGATCGTCGGGAGCTACCGCCACCATGTCGGGCTTTATGCGCTTTGCAAGCGCGAGCACTCCGTCAATATCCGTCGCCGAAATATCGAAACACTCCGCATACTGCGCGATACCGCCGTTTCCCGGGGTGCAGTAGAGCTTATCCACCCTCGGCGACTCGCTGAGCTTCATTATAAGCGCGTGTTCGCGGCCGCCGCCGCCTACTACCAAAATATCCATATTTTTCTACCGTCCTTTCGCTCATTCTATAAGCGTAAAGCTGTCAAGAATTTTTTCAAGCTCCGGCTCAAGCTCGTCCTTTGCCCTGTCGCTGATATTATAGCTCACCGCCGTCAGCGCGCCCGCTCCGGGGATAAGCACCTGACGAAGCGTGTAAAATTCATCATCCGCGCTGTAGCGGGTAACTATCTCGTATACCTCCCTGCCGTTAAACTCGCTCTCGCCGGAGGAAACTACCTCGAATCCGCTGTCGGTATAATTTTTTTCGACCGTCTCGACGTATTCGTCATACCCCATCGTCAGGTATTCCTCGCCCTTTATCGAAACTACATTGAGCTTCGCCGTCGAATAGGCTTTGTCCTCCGAACGGCAGGTAAAGGTGCAGTCCGCGCTCGGCTGAACGGAAAATTCCCATTTTTCCTCATCGGCATAGATATAATAATGCTCGTTCCGAAAATACCCGCCGTCATATCCGCTCTCGGGCAGCTCGCTCAAGCTCACCGCCGACGAGCTGTCGTTCCCGCTCTGCTGCGGCGCGGTCTGAACGCTCCTTTTCGGCAGAACAAGACCGACTATTATCAGCGCTATTGAAAGCGCGATAACGGCGTAAGAGGTTTTTATTTTCATATATCAGACAAAGGTGAAGGTGTTTATAGCCTCGTCAAATTCCGGCTGGAGCTCGTCCATTACGGAATCTATCGCGCCGTAGCTTATTACGACCAGTGTGCCGTCATTTGAGAGTATGAGCTGCTTTAAGGTCATGTTCACATCGTCCATGATAGCGTAGGTAACGTCTACCTCGTAGGTCTCATAACCGTTAAGCTCACCCGCTCCGGCGTCGTTTATCGTCGCGCCCTCTAATTCGGCATAAGCGTTGTTTATTTCCTCGGCATAGTCCGCAGGAGACATCGCGCCGTATATCGCGTCGTTCATCGACACGATGTTGAAATTGGACGCCGCTTTGAGGACAGCAGGATCGTTCATATCCGTCGGATCTGCCGGTTCGGGCGCGTTGTAGATAAACTGTCCGTCAACGCCTACGCCGTCCTGATAAGTCCACTTGCTTTCGTCTATCGTGATGGTATAATTGTCGGTCGTGAGTACGCCGTTTTCAAACGCCGCACCCGATGCCGAAGCGTCTCCGCCCTCGGGATCCTCCGGATCAGCCTCAGCCGCACTTTCGTCAGCCGCACTTTCCTCGGTCTCCGCTTCGCTTTCCGCCGCGCTCTCCTCCGTCTCGGCTTCGCTCTCCTCCGCTTCCGCTTCGCTTTCTTCCGCTTGAGTCTCAGCCTGACTTTCTTCGGCTTCTCCCTCGTCAGCTGCTGCGGCGGAGGAGGTCTCCTCCTTTGCGCTGTCCTCGTTCTCCTTCTTCTCGCCGCAGGCCGCCATGCTCAATACCATTACTGCGGCAGCCAAAGCCGCTAATGCTCTCTTAAAATTTTTCATTGTTTTTTTCCTCCTGTAAAGTTTTATTTTTTTTAAAACTGCTGACAATAAAAATTAATGATGGAACAATCTTATTCCGGTGAACGCCATCGCCATAGAATACTTGTTGCAGGTCTCTATAACGTTGTCGTCTCTGATAGAGCCGCCCGGCTCTGCTATATACTGAA
>CANQCJ010000165.1 GCA_947589205.1 uncultured Ruminococcus sp.
GCCTATGCAGTAAAATGTCGTGTCGATGTTTGAGCACCAGTCGCGCATAGCTTCATTTATCGCGTCCTTTAAAGTCGACGTTCCGCTGTCAACGGGCGTAACCTTTGCGCCCAACAGGTTCATTCTGTAAACGTTGAGCGACTGTCTTTTGCAGTCCTCCGCGCCCATATAGACTTCGCATTCAAGTCCGAAAAGCGCGCAGGCTGTCGCTGTGGCTACGCCGTGCTGACCCGCGCCTGTCTCGGCGATTATGCGCTTTTTGCCCATTTTTTTGGCAAGCAGCACCTGACCGAGTACGTTGTTGATCTTGTGCGCGCCGGTGTGGTTGAGATCCTCGCGCTTTATATAGATCTTAGCTCCGCCCAAGTCCTTTGTCATTCTGTCGGCATAATAAAGCATCGAAGGGCGGTTTGCATATTTTTTGTAAAGCTCCTCGAGCTCCTCGTTAAACGCCGGGTCGTCCTTGTATTTATCATACGCCGCTTCCAGCTCGTGAACGGCGGTCATGACCGTTTCGGGGACGTACTGTCCGCCGTATTCACCGAATCGTCCTATTTTTCCCATATATATCAGATCCTCCTAATTATTCGGATAATTTCTTCGATCTTTTTTTCGTCCTTAACGCCGTCTGTCTCGACAGAGCTTGACAGATCGAATCCGCATGGTCTGAGCGCGGCGGCGGCTTTGAGCACATTGTCCGCGCTTATTCCGCCCGCAAGAAAATACTGCTTGTCAAGCTTGGCTTTCGCTATTATATCCCAGTCGGCAGTCTTTCCCGTTCCGCCGACCTTTCCCGCGACAAAGCTGTCTATAAGCAGCTTATCGCAGCTAAGCTTAGCCGCGTTTTCTATATCCTCGGCAGTACGCGCCTTGACCGCCTTCCAGATCTCCCCGCTAAAGCTTTCTCTGAGCGTTTGGATATAATTTTCGTCCTCGTCCCCGTGAAGCTGGATAACGTCTATCCTTTCAGAATAGCTTTCCAAAACATTGTTAATAGGCTCGTTTACGAAAACGCCGACTTTTTTTACAGCCTTATCGAGAATTTTTTCAAGCGGCAGAAAGCGTTCAATGCCGATGCTCCGCTTAAAGCCGGGAGAGAGTATGAACCCCGCATAATCCGGGCGGTATTTGTTTACATACTCTATATCCTCTTTTCTGCGCATACCGCATATCTTGACTAGCATTTTCTTCACACGCCCTCTCTGAGCTTTTTCAGCTCGGCTGTTATATCGCCGCTTCTCATGAGCGTCTCGCCGATTAGCACCGCGTCCGCTCCGAGAGCGCGTACCATTTTCATATCCTCGTTGTTTCTTATGCCGCTTTCGGCGACAAACACGGCGTCGTTCGGCGCGTAGGGCTTTATCCTCGAGACAGTACTCAGATCGACGTTGAAGGTCTTTAGGTCGCGGTTGTTTACGCCTAATATCTTCGGCTTTACAAAGCTTATCGCGTCAAGCTCCTCCGGGCTATGCACCTCCGCTAAAACGTCAAGTCCGAGAGAGTATGCAAGCTTATAGAGCTTTTCAAACTGCTTCGGCTCGAGCATCGCCGCGATGAGCAGCAAAGCGTCAGCGCCCGCGGCAGCCGCCTCATATACCTGATATTCGTCAAAGATAAAATCCTTTCTCAGCACCGGTATATCCGCAGTCTCTCTTACCGCTTCAAGATATTTAACACTTCCTAAGAAAAAATCCTCTTCTGTCAGACAGGATATGGCGTCGGCTCCCGCCGAACAGTATTCCTTCGCTATCTCTGTCGGGTGAAAATCCTCCCGTATAAGTCCCTTTGACGGAGAAGCCTTTTTGACCTCGCAAATGCAGCAAAGCTTATCCTTTTTCAAAGCCTTTTCAAAGGAGAGCGTCTTGCGCGCTTCAAGCGTTTTTTCGGCGCGCATTTTCATCTGCTCTAAGCTGCATTCGCTTTTTTGGGCTGTCAGGCGCACCCTCTTGCGGGCGACTATATCATCGAGTATCATTCTATATCAGTCCTTGTTGGTAAATTCGATCATAGCGTTGAGCCGCTCGAGCGCAGAGCCGTTGTCGATAGCCTCCGCCGCAAGCCTGATACCGTCGGCAATGCTGTCGGCTTTTCCGCATACATAAAGTCCCGCGCCCGCATTGAGCAGTACGATGTCGCGTTTAGCGCCCTTGATCTCGCCCTTTAAAATGCCTATAGTGATCTTGGCGTTGTCCTCGGCAGTTCCGCCGACTATATCCGATTTACTGCCGCGTGTAAGTCCTACCGATTCGGGGGTAACGCTGTAATTTTTCAGCTCGCCGTCTTTAAGCTCGCATACCGTCGTCGGCGCGGAAATGGAAAATTCATCGAGTCCGTCATCGCCGTGGATAACGAGAGCGCGCTTTATGCCGAGGTTTTTAAGGACGTTCGCTACGAGCGGGATAAGTCTGTCCTCGTAAACTCCGAGCACCATATATTCGGCGTTAGCGGGATTTGCAAGAGGTCCTAAAATGTTGAACACCGTGCGTATGCCTATCTGTCCGCGGACAGGACCTACAAACTTCATCGCCTTGTGATAGCTCTGGGCGAACAGGAACGCTATTCCCGTCTGCTCTATGCAGGCGGAAGCCTTTTCGGGGGTCGAAGCTATCTTAACGCCGAGAGCTTCGAGCACGTCCGCCGCTCCGCTCTTTGAGGAAACGCTCCTGTTTCCGTGCTTGGCGACCGCCTGACCGTTTGCGGCGATAACAAATCCAGAGGTGGTGGAGATATTGAAGCTGTTGGCGAGATCTCCGCCCGTGCCGACTATCTCAAGTACCTCGCGCTCGTGGGGAACGACCGTCATTTTTTCGCGCATACCCATAGCGCAGCCGGTTATCTCATCGGCGTTTTCAACGTTCATTCTCATTGCCGTGAGCAGTGCGGCGGTCTGCGCGTTAGTAGCGCGGTCGCTCATGATTATATCTACTGCCTTGCGGGCTTCTTCAATGGTGAGATGCTCGCCGTCAACGGCTTTGGCAATAAGCGGTTTAAGCTCGGTGCGCTGAGAATCGGGCATCGGGGGAACTGCGGCGGGGTCGGGGGGCAGTCCGGCGGCGCGCAGGAAGTTAGCAAGTATCGTCATTCCGGTATCGGTAAGAACGCTCTCCGGGTGGAACTGCATACCGTAGGTCTTATGCTCGCAGTGCTTTACCGCCATGACCTGACCGCTGTCGTCCTCGGAAATTACCTTTAAGCAATCAGGCAGGCTTTCTTTTTCCGCGATAAGCGAATGATACCTCGCTACCGGTATCGCCGCGGGAAGTCCGGCGAAAAGCGGGTCGGTGTTGTCGATCTTAACGGGGGTCTGCTTTCCGTGAAGCTGGCTGTTAGCATGGACTATTTTTCCGCCGAACGCTTCGGCGATAGCCTGATGACCCAGGCATACTCCGAGTATCGGTATTTTTCCGCTGAAGGTCTTTATTACCTCCTCGGAAATACCCGCCTGAGCCGGGTAGCAGGGTCCGGGAGAGACTACGATAGCGTCCGGAGAAAGCTTTTCTATCTCCTCTATCGTTATCTCATCGTTTCTCGCGACCTTGATGTCGCGGTGCATTACGCCTAAAGCCTGATAGAGGTTATAGGTGAAGCTGTCATAGTTGTCGATAAGCAAGATCATAATTAAACACGCTCCTTAAAAAAATTATTTTGTAAATTCTTCAATAAAATCCTCATCGTTAAAATAATCCACGCCGATAGCCCTTCTGACAAGCGCAAGCGTTTCCAGCGAGACCTCCTGCGCGTGATCCGTACCCTTTTTGAGCATATTGAGCACCTCGCCCTTGTCCTTGGCGTATTCCTCGCGGCGCTCTCTTATCGGTCTTAACATTTCCTGCATTACGTTGTTTAAGAATTTTTTGCACTTCATATCCCCGAGACCGCCGCGCATATAATGCTTCTTCATTTCGTCAAGGCTTTGGTATTCCGGCAGATATTCTTCAAAATGCCGCTTGTTTGAAAAAGCGTCGAGATAAGCGAACACCGCGTTGCCGTCAACATGACCCGGATCGTTTATATTAATATGCTCCGGGTCGGTGTACATCGACATTATCTTCTGCTTGACGGTCTTTTCATCGTCTTTAAGATAAATGCAGTTGCCGAGAGATTTCGACATCTTTGCATTTCCGTCCGTTCCGACAAGACGAGTGCAGGAGCTGTTGTCGGGAAGTATCGCCTCCGGCTCGACGAGAACGTCGCATTTGTAGATCCTGTTAAACGCCGAAACGATCTCGCGCGCCTGCTCTAACATGGGAAGCTGGTCGTCTCCGACGGGGACGTATTTTGCGCGGAACGCCGTG
This sequence comes from uncultured Ruminococcus sp., assembly GCA_947589205.1. GTDB lineage: Bacteria > Bacillota > Clostridia > Oscillospirales > Ruminococcaceae > YE71. The sequence goes on from CANQCJ010000165.1 coordinate 4,296, forward strand.
ATATCCGCCGCCTGGCTTATCGGATAGGTCATGAAGCCGACAGGGAGATTTCTTTCAAAGCCGCGCAGCTTTATCTCGTTTTTTATCGTGGGATTTCTTTCCAGACGCGACATCGTTACGAGATTGGCATAATACATCGGCAGCTCGGTCAGCGCGGTTATGTGCGACTGGACGAACATGGTAGTTTTGTCCGGCTCGAGACCTGCCGCGAGATAATCGAGGGCTACCTCTAAAATATTCTGCCTTATCTTCGCGGGATTTTCCGCGTTGTCGGTCAGCGCCTGAAGATCGGCTATCATTACGAACGGTATATATTTCCCGGTGTTCTGAAGCCTTACTCTGTTGCTGAGCGAGCCTACATAATGCCCGAGGTGAAGCGGACCTGTCGGGCGGTCGCCCGTTAAAATGATATTGTTTTCCATTTTTCATTCTCCTTACAGCTTGGCGGCTTCTTTAACAGCGTTTACCACCGCCATAGATTTATTTACCGATTCCATATATTCGTTCTCGGGAATACTGTC
>CANQCJ010000166.1 GCA_947589205.1 uncultured Ruminococcus sp.
TTTCTCCGCAGCCCTTTTGAGCGAGTATGCCGAGCATTTTTTCTATGGCGTCCTTTTTGTTGGTTATGCCGTTAAGCTCTCCTGAATTTACCATTTCTCCGTCGCCGGTGTAAGCTTCCTTAGAAATATCTCCGCCTTTTATTACTTCGATTATATCAATGCCGAATTTTTTGGCAAACTCATAGTCTCTGGTATCGTGCGCGGGAACAGCCATAATAGCCCCCGTGCCGTAGCCCATCATAACGTAATCGGAAATATATATCGGTATTTCCTTTTCGGTTATCGGATTTACCGCCGTCAAGCCGTCTATCCTTACGCCGGTCTTGTCCTTGACGAGCTGCGTGCGTTCAAACTCGCTCTTTTTGGCGCATTCCGCCTTATAAGCGTCAAGCTCTGCGATGTTGGCTATGCTTTCGCGGTATTTTTGTATCAGCGGGTGTTCGGGGGCTATTACCATAAAGGTAACGCCGTAGAGCGTGTCGGGACGCGTGGTGTATATCCTGAGCGTTTCGTCAAACTGTTTGAGCTTAAAGTCGACGAATGCGCCGGTCGATCTGCCTATCCAGTTTACCTGCTGAAGCTTTATGTTCGGCAGATAGTCCACCGTTTCAAGACCCTCGAGAAGCTTGTCGGCGTACTCGGTTATCCGCAGATACCATACCTCTTTTGTTTTCTGCACGATATCGCTGTGGCAGACGTCGCACTTGCCGCCCTGCGAATCCTCGTTTGAAAGCACGACCTTGCAGCTCGGGCAGTAGTTTACGAGGGTCTTATCTCTGAAAACAAGTCCGTTCTCGAACATTTTCAAAAATATCCACTGCGTCCACCTGTAATAATTTTCGTCGGTAGTGTCGATAACTCTCGACCAGTCGAAGGAAAATCCGACCTTTTTGAGCTGATCGGTAAACTTCACGATATTTTCGTCCGTCACCTGTCTCGGGTGTACCCCGGTCTTTATCGCGGTGTTTTCGGTCGGCAGACCGTAAGCGTCGAAGCCTATCGGGAAAAGCACGTTATATCCCTGCATTCTGCGCTTGCGGCTTATGACCTCGAGTCCTGAATAAGCCTTTATGTGTCCGACGTGCATACCGTGGCCCGACGGGTAGGGAAATTCCACCAGTCCGTAAAATTTCTTTTTGGAGGTGTCGTCATCTGCCTTGAACGTGCCGTGTTCCTCCCAGTACTGCTGCCATTTTTGCTCGACAGCCGCAAAATCATAGTTTTTCATTTATGCTCAAGTCCTTTCCTTTTAGATGCTTGCTTTTAGATCAGCCGACGCCGTTTGTAAAATGCTGTTTTATATCAGCGTTTGTACAAAGCATTACCGCGCAGCCGATGTCAATTATCCCCTCGAGCAGATATATCCAGTTTGAGCCGAGGTTCGAGATGTTATCCGGCAGGTGCATAAGGGCGATAACGGCGAGTATCGCGGCTATTATATAATTTGTAAATTTAAAGCCCAAGAAAAGAAACAAAGCCATTGCCGCGCCGATAAGGATATCCTTTAAAGAAAAAGCTCCGATTATGCCGTTAAGTATCGCTTTTCCTATCGCATACGCGCCAATGCCGCAGGCTAACGACCTGCCCCTGCTGTTGTTGGTGTTCATAGTATCACTCCTTGATATAACCGCTTATGTCGATATCCTCGCCGTCGCTCCAGAGCTTTTCAAGATTGTAAAAATCTCTCGTTTCCTTATAGAAAACGTGTACGACGATATCGCCGTAGTCTAAAATTATCCAGGTCGCGCCCGAATAGCCCTCCTCGCGTATCGGCGGGACGCCCTTTGCTTTAAGCTGATACTCCACCTCGTCGGCGAGAGCCTTTGTGTGGGTGTTCGACGTGCCGTTTGCTATTACAAAATAATCGGCTACTATCGTAAGATCGCGTATTTTTATCAGCCTTATATCCTCCGCCCTCTTTGAATCGAGAGCTTTTACGACAGCTTCAAGCTGCTGCTGCTGGGTCAGCTCACTCATGATAATTTTCTCCTTTCTTTCCTTTAGATTTATTCCAAAGCGCAAATTCGTTGTAGGCTTCTATCGTGCAGGGCGGAATGGTGTTTCCCTTTTCCGCGCTGTCGCAGACGGAAAACCTGAGCGCCTCGAGCATTCCTTTTTCAAGGCTCATGTGGGCGTATTTGCGCATTTTTTTCACGTCCTTGTAATCTCTGTCCGCGCTGACGAGATCGGCTAAGTAGATCACCCTGCAAAGATCGCTCATGCCGCCCGCCGCGACCGTATGGTATCTTACGGCGAGAAGTATCTCCTCATCGTCCACGCCGAATTTTTCCTTTAAAAGCTGCGCGCCCGCTATAGCGTGCAGAAGCGGCGGGCTTTCAAGCTCTATCGCGCTGACGTTGAGCGTACATCTTGCGGCAAGCTCTCTTTGCTCGCTTCGCGGCAGCTCCTTGGCTATATCGTGAGTAAGTCCCGCAAAGCGCGCCTTTACCGCGTCGACTCCGTACAGCTGAGCAAGCTCGGCTGCCATTTCAGAAACGTTGCAGGAATGCACAAACCGTTTTTTGCTCAGATTTTCCTTTAAAAATCCTCTTATCGTATCGTCCGTCATTTATTATTCCAACCTTAGTCCGTACAATTTTTCTTTTATGATAAACTCCGCAGCCTCTTCGCCGAGATATTTTTTCAGCGTGCCGGTATCCCTGCGCGCAGCCGCTTTTCTAAGCTCTGTGGAGGATATCTCAAACGGAGAAGCTTCTATAAACACCGCGTTAAAACGCTTCGCCGCTCTTCGCGCTAAAGCCGTATCCCCGTTTGAACGCGAAAGGCAGACGGGAACTATCATTTTTTCAAGCTCCTCGCTTTTGTACCATTTATCGAACGTCAGCAGCATATCGCTTCCCATTATAAAATAAAGCGTTTTATCGGGAAAGAGACCGCGCAGATATTTTACCGTATCATAAGAATAGCTTTTGCCCTCGCGTTTAAGCTCTATATCGCTTATAGTCAGCCGCTGATCCCCGCCGAAAATTATCCTGCAAAGCTCCATTCTCCGCCGCCCGTCCGCAAGCTCCTTCGTCTGCTTGTGCGGCGGGATATTTGTAGGGATAACGAAAATTTTTTCAAAGTGTAATTTTTCATCGGCGGTCTTTAGCAGTCTCAAATGGCCTTTATGCGGCGGGTCGAAGGTGCCGCCGAATACGGCTATGCCGCTCAAAGCGTTTTGAGCCGCAGTCTCGGCTCTTTTTCATTTCTTTTAAAAAGCACCGCCTTTGAACCTATGCACTGCACCACCTGTGCGTTTATTCGGCTTGCAATATCCTCGGCGGCTTCTCTTGCGGTAAGCAGGGAATTATCGAGTATAGTTATCTTTACGATCTCGTGAACTCGAAGATAATCGTCTATCTGTAGGATCTGCTTATCGTTTATACCGCCCTTGCCTATCTGAAATACCGCGTCGATGCCGCTTGCTATAGATTTAAGCTCGGCTCTTTGCTTTGATGTAAGCATAAGATCAATTCTCCTTAACGTTTAGCTGTGCTTTTAATTTTTCCATTGCCCGCGCCCGATGAGAGATGAGATTTTTTTCCTCGTCTCTAAGCTGTGCGAAGCTTCTTTCGCTGAACGGCGGGTCGGTGCAGATAAATATCGGGTCGTAGCCGAAGCCGTTTTCTCCGATAGGCTCAAAGCCTATGCAGCCGCGGCATTCTCCGCGCACCGTAAGCTCGTTTCCGCCGCTGCCGATAAAACAGATGGTGCAGACGAAAGCCGCGGTGCGCTTTGATTTTGTTACTCCCTCGAGTCTGCGGAGGATAAGCGAATTGCGCTGTTCGTCGGTCTCAAGTCCGCCGTATCGGGCGGAATATATCCCCGGCTCGCCGTCAAGCGCGTCGACGGTAAGTCCGCTGTCGTCTGCGATAACGGCGCAGTCGCCGCATAGACTTCTGACCGCCCTTGCTTTTATCCGCGCGTTTTCCTCAAAGCTTTCTCCGGTCTCCTCCGGCATACTGCTTATCCCGGCTTGCTCCAATGAAAGTATCTCATCAAAACCCGCGTCCTTTAAAAGCTTGGAAAATTCCTTTATTTTACCCTTGTTATTGCTTGCAATTATTACTCTCATAAAATTCCTCGTTTAGTTTTCCAGCCAGTCCTGTTTAAATGTGACTCTTGTCTTTTTCAGCTTTTCGCGGTATTTTCCTGACTTATCGGGCGACATGAATATCAGCAGCGGTTCGTTGTAGACGACGTTAATATCCAGATCCTCCGTCGCCGTGAGCGCGCTCGCGCCGATATCCGAGCCTGTGTCTATCCCGACAAATTCGATGACCTTGACGTGTCTTGCGCGCATAAAATCGGCAAGCGCGTCGTTAGAAAAGCAGTCGGCTTTGTTTTTCTCATAAATGTTTTTCGATCTTACCTTCAGCGCGGTCGCAAAATCGGCGTCGCGCGTATCCGCCTTCGGCATAGCTCCTTTAAAAAGTCCTCTGCCGACGCTTTTGATATAAAAGATCTCTTCCTCGCTGTAATCGCGCATACGCTTGTTTATCTGCTCGATAAGCGTTTCCGCGTCATAGGAAAATTTGTCCTTGTTGCGGCTCTTTCCCGCGTACATTTCCTGCATATTAACTATAAAAAGCACGTTGTCCATTTTTCTTACCCCTTAGTATAACCGAAAAAACCGATATGCCCGCACGATACCTTACGCCCCCCAAAGCCGTAAGGCTCATGCTTATTCAAATAATGCCTGTGTAAAGTCCCTTGCCGAAAAGGGCTGAATATCGTCTATTTTTTCTCCCACCGTTATAAGCTTGACCGGGATATTAAGCTCCTTTGAGATAGAGATTATTAT
>CANQCJ010000167.1 GCA_947589205.1 uncultured Ruminococcus sp.
ATACCCGGAAGCACCTTGCCCTCGAGGTATTCGAGAGAAGCTCCGCCGCCGGTGGAAATATGCGACATCTTGTCGGCAAAGCCCAGCTGCATAACTGCCGCCGCGGAATCGCCGCCGCCGATTATGGTGGTCGCGTCGGTCTCTGCAAGAGCCTTGGCTACCGCGATAGTGCCCTTAGCGAGCGTGGGATTTTCAAATACGCCCATAGGTCCGTTCCACACGACGGTCTTTGCGCTCTTAACAGCCTCGGCATAAAGCTCCGCCGTCTTTTCGCCGATATCGAGACCCATCTTGTCGGCGGGCATAGCGTCAACGGAAACGGTCTCGACTGCGATATCCGCGTCGATAGGATCGGGGAAGGACGCTGCGGCAACGGTGTCGACGGGAAGAAGCAGCTTCTTGCCGGCATTCGCAGCCTTTTCTATCATTTCCTTGCAGTAATCGAGCTTTGTATCGTCAACGAGCGAAGCTCCTACCTCCATGCCCTGAGCCTTGAGGAAGGTGTAAGCCATACCGCCGCCGATGATGAGCGTGTCGCATTTTTCGATAAGATTCGAGATAACGTTGAGCTTGTCGGCTACCTTAGCTCCGCCGAGGATAGCTACGAACGGTCTTACCGGATCCTCGACCGCGTTGCCGAGATAGTTGATCTCCTTCTGCATGAGGTATCCTACGGCAGTTTCCTTAACAAACTTAGTAACTCCCGCCGTCGAAGCGTGAGCGCGGTGAGCAGAGCCGAACGCGTCCATTACGAACACCTCGTTGTCAACGAGATCGGCAAGCTCCTTTGCAAAGCCCTCGCCGTTCTTGGTCTCCTCCGCTCCTCTGAATCTTGTATTTTCAAGTACGGCGATCTCGCCCTCGTTAAGCTCGGAAACGACCTTCTTCGCATTGTCGCCGACAACGGCGTCGTCCTTAGCGAATATTACCTTAGTATCTACAAGCTCTGCAAGTCTTGCCGCCGCGGGAGCGAGCGAGAATTTGTCCTCCGGACCGTTCTTGGGCTTGCCGAGATGCGAGCAGAGCACTACCTTAGCGCCCTCGCTTACCAGCTTATTGATAGTGGGGAGAGCCGCGACTATTCTGTTGTCGTTGGTGATCCTGCCGTCCTTGAGCGGTACGTTAAAATCAACTCTCACAAGGACCTTTTTGCCCTTTACGCTAATGTCGTCAACTGTGACCTTGTTTAAACCTGCCATAATATAAGACATCCTCTCATAAATAAATTTTTTGCGGAGAAAATTCTCCGATAACTGACCTTTAATACCTAAGCATTCAATATGCTTATATCTATTATAAACCATTACGGAAGAAAAATCAAGAGCTTTGACCGAATTTTTTCCTTTTTAATTTTTTTGTAACAAAAAAGCGGCGCATACCGTTGGGAGATCGCCCCCAAATACGGTAAACGCCGCTGACCGCTCATTTCCTTTCGACCTTTAAATAGCTTCTCACAAGCTCCTGCAAAAGCTCGTCCCTATCTATATGCCTGATAAGGCTTCTTGCATTGTTATAGGTCGTTATGTAGGTCGGATCCTCAGAGAGGATATAGCCTACTATCTGATTTATCGGATTATAGCCCTTTTCAACAAGCGCGGAATAGACCTCGCGAAGCGTCGCTTCCATCTTGTCGGCGTTGTCTCTTAGGGCATGAAATTCCTGCGTTTGTTCGTGCATAAAAGCTCAGCTCCTTACTCTGCCGTTATTTTTTAGAACAAGTTCTTATATTTAATATATACTCGGATATCAATTATATTATACCGCATTTCTTTGGAAAAAACAAGCGTTTCAGAAAAGATTGTGCATTATGTACAAAAAGAATTGTTGAAAATTTACGTTCTAAGCGTCGCTCCTATCGCTTCAAGCGCTTTGAGCGCCTTTGCTATGCACTTGTCCGCCTGTTCGTCGGTAAGCGTTCCGTCATGCGAACGAAGTACGATAGAATAGGAAATGCTCTTTTTGCCCTGCTCTATCTGCTGACCCTTGTAAATATCGAACAGCGACAGCTTTTCAAGCAGCGTTCCGCAGGCTCGCTTTATCGCGTTTTCAATTTCAGCCGCCGCAAGCTCGTCGTCGCAGATGAGCGAAAGATCGCGCGTTACCGCCGGGTACTTGGGCAGCGGCTTATAGGTCTTTTCATCGCTGCAAAGCTCCATAAGCTCAGGCATATTAACCTTTAACGCATACGCTCTGCAGGCGATGGAATAATTGGCGCAGACCTGCGGGTGAAGCTCTCCGAGGATCGCTATCTCCTTTGAGTCTACGGCAATGACCGCGCATCTGCCGGGGTGGAAGGCGCAAACCTCGTCAAATTCACAGCTTTCGTTCGGTCTGTATACCTCGTATCCCGGCGCGCCGCATTTTTTCAGCAGCTCCTCCGCGATACCCTTTATCGTGTAGAAATCTATCTTCTCCTCGGTGTCGTATATCGCCGCGCAAAGACGCTTCGGCTCTTTTGGAAGCACCTCTCCCTCGACGGGGATATACTCGTTTCCTATTTCAAAAGCATAGCACTCCGGATTGCGGTAGCTGTAGTTTCTCGCAAGCACCTCGAGCACGGACGGCAGCATTGTCGTTCTCATAACGCTCGTGTCCTCTCCGAGAGGATTCATTATTTTTACCGTGTTCCTAAGCCTGCTGTTTTCACCAAGCATTATCTTGTCAAAATATTTCGGCGAGATAAACGAGAAGGTCGCTGTCTCGTTAAGTCCCATAGCGGTCATCGCCGAAGCCGCCGTTCTCTCGAATTTCTGCGAGCGCGTCAGCTTTGCGTTTGCAACGCCGCGGATTATCGTACCGGGAATGCTGTTATAGCCGTAAAGCCGCGCGACCTCCTCCGCAAGGTCGGACTTGCATTCTATATCTATCCTGTAATAGGGCGCGTAGGCTTTGCCGTCCTTTATCTCAAATTCCAGACGCTTAAGATAATTTTCCATCGTCTCTGCGGGTATATCCGTGCCCAAAAACGCGTTTATCCAAGCAGGGTCGAAATCTACGCCCTTTCTTTCCTTTGCTTCTCCCACGCAGTCGATATACGTCCTTACCACCTCGCCGCAGCCGAGCAGCTCTACAAGCTCGAAGGCTCTCATGAGCGCGGGATAGGTGTTCTGCGGGTCGAGACCCTTTTCAAAACGCGCCGAAGCGTCCGTTCTCATTCCGAGCTTTTTGGCTGTAGTTCTGACGCTTGCGCCGTCGAAGCAGGCGGATTCAAATACAACGGCGGTGGTGTCGTCCATTATTCCGCTGTATTCTCCTCCCATAACTCCCGCAACGGCTACCGGCTTTTTGCTGTCGGCGATAACGAGCATTTCCTCGCTAAGCTCTCTTTCAACGCCGTCAAGCGTGGTTATGCTCTCGCCCTTTACGGCGTTTCTTATGTTTATCTGCGCGCCCTCGACGTATCTGAGATCGAACGCGTGCATCGGCTGACCGTATTCGAGCATAACATAGTTGGTTATATCGACAAAATTGTTTATCGGTCTTACGCCGCTCGCTCTCAAACGCTCGCGCATCCAGCGCGGGGACGGCTCTATTTTTACGTTCTTTACATATCCGCACATATATCTTGTGCAAAGCTTCGGATTGTGTATCTTTGCGCTCATGATGGCGTTTATATCGCCGTCGATGCCCTTGAATGACGGCTCTTTTATATCAGCCTTTATATCGAACGTCGCCGCCGCTTCTCTCGCAAGACCTATCACCGACAAACAGTCGGGGCGGTTGGAGGTTATCTCGAATTCAACTACGGTATCGTTGAAGCCTATCGCTTCTCTTATATCCCTGCCGACCGTTTTATCGCAGTCGTCGCCGAGGATAAAGATACCGTCCTCTATCGCATAGGGAAAATCATGCGCTGTCAGTCCCAGCTCGCCGAGTGAGCACAGCATTCCGTTTGAAGCGACGCCGCGCAGCTTGCCCTTTGTTATCTTGACAGGCTTGCCCTCGTGGAGCACCGTGGACTTGTGCTTTGCCGCGGGCACAAAATCGCCCTCGTGAACGTTCTGCGCGCCGGTAACTATCTGAACAGGCTCGTCCTCGCCGACGTCGACCATGCAGATCACCATATGGTCTGAATCCGGGTGGGGTGCGACAGACAGTATTTTTCCGACAACAACATTGCTGATATAGTCTCCCTCTTCATTATAGCACTCGACCTTTGAACCGGACATGGTCATTTCCGAGCAAAATTCCTTTACGCCGCAGCCGCAGTCAACATAGTCTGCAAGCCATCTCATTGAAAGATCCATTTGTCAGTTTACCTCCCCATTCTTTAAAACTGCTCCAAAAATCTCATATCGTTCTCATAGAGCAGTCTCATATCGTTAATGCTGTATCTTCCCATCGTTATGCGCTCGAGTCCTATGCCGAACGCAAATCCGCTGTATACCTCGGGGTCTATGCCGCAGCCCTCGAGCACCTTCGGGTGTACCATGCCCGAGCCCAAAAGCTCGACATAGCCCTCCTGCTTGCACATTGAACAGCCCTTGCCGTGACAGTTAAAGCACATCAGATCGACCTCCGCCGACGGCTCGGTATAGGGGAAATGATGAGGACGGAAGCGAAGCTGCGTATCCTCGCCGTAAAGCCGCTTCAAAAGAAGCTCCAGCGTTCCTTTAAGATCCGCCATAGTTATCCCCTTGTCTATAACAAGTCCCTCTATCTGGTGGAAAAGCGGCGAATGGGTCGCGTCCACCGCGTCGGAACGGTAAACTCTTCCCGGTGAGATTATCCTTA